>DATLHN010000100.1:0-1760 GCA_035539875.1 Armatimonadaceae bacterium | reverse complement strand
ACACGCGCGACTACGTCGGCGGGTCCGACGTCACGCTGATGGCCTCCGTGACCGACGTGGCCGGGATCAACTCGATCTCCGGCCGCATCCTCGCCAACGCGGCGGCCGCGATGGCGGGCATGATGCAGGCGCCCGAGGTGGACCTCGGCGAGCAGAAGCCGTTGATCGGCGCCTCGATGTTCGGCGTCACCACGCCGTGCGTGACGCGGGCGCGCGAGGCGCTCGAGGAGCGGGGTTACGAGGTGCTCGTCTTCCACGCCACGGGCACGGGCGGGAAGGCGATGGAGGCGCTCGTCGAGGGCGGCTTCCTCGCCGGCGTCCTGGACGCGACGACGACCGAGCTGTGCGACGACCTGGTCGGCGGCGTGCTCTCCGCCGGGCCCGACCGCCTGGAGGCCGCGGGCCGCGACGCCCGACGTCGACGTCCAGACCCCCGCGCCGCGTGCGGGCGAGTTGACGCTGGAGGCCACGCCCCCGGAACATCAGGGCGCGGACCGGTAGAAGGTCGCGGGCCGGGGCGTATCCTGTCTGCTGGCCCCGACCCGCGTCCTCCGACCTCTCGCGTGCCATGCCCTCCCGATCCGAAATCCTCTCGCGTCTGCGCTCCCAGGTCGCGGCCGGCCGGCCGATCATCGGCGGCGGGGCCGGCACCGGCATCTCCGCGAAGTGCGCGGAGATGGGCGGCATCGACCTCATCATCATCTACAACTCCGGCCGGTTCCGCATGGCGGGCCGCGGGTCGCTCGCGGGGATGATGCCCTACGGCGACGCGAACGCGATCGTCATGGACATGGCCCGCGAGGTGCTCCCGATCGTCGAGCACACGCCGGTCCTCGCGGGTGTGTGCGGCACCGACCCGTTCCGCGTGATGAAGCGGTTCCTGCTCGACGTGCGCGACGCGGGCTTCGCGGGCGTGCAGAACTTCCCCACGGTCGGCCTGTGCGACGGCATGTTCCGCGCGAACCTCGAAGAGACCGGCATGGGGTACGGCAAGGAAGTCGAGATGATCGCGCTGGCGCACGAACTCGACCTCCTCACCTGCCCCTACGTCTTCACGCCGGAAGAGGCCGGGCAGATGGCGAAGGCCGGCGCGGACGTGCTGATCCCGCACATGGGCCTGACCACGAAGGGGAGCATCGGGGCGAAGAGCGCGCTGACGCTGGAGGAGTCCGCGAAGCGCGTCCAGGAACTGGCCGACGCCGCGAAGGCGGTGAACCCGGACATCCTGGTGCTGTGCCACGGCGGCCCGATCTCGGAGCCGTCGGACGTGCGGTACGTGCTGGATCACACCAAGGGAATCGTGGGCTTCTTCGGCGCGTCCAGCGTGGAGCGCCTGCCGACGGAAGTCGCGATCACCGGTTGCGTAAAGCAGTTCAAGTCGCTGGCGCTGAACTGAGAGGTAATTCGGGCGGTTCGGCAGAAGGTAGGCCGGCACTCCGTGACGGCCCGCGTAGACGCCTCCTGAAACGAAGGCGGCGCGTCTGTAGCGCCGACGTGAGCCGCCGCGGAGCGTCGGCCTACCGTAGGCGGGCCGCATCACCCCGCGGCGCGCATGCGGCGCTCTTCCTCGTACTTGTGCAGCTTGTTGTAGAGCGTCTTCAGGCTGATCCCCAGTTCGGTCGCGGTTGCCTGCTTGTTCAGGTTGTTCTTGGCGTAGACCTGGAGGATGTACTCCATCTCCACGTCCGCGAGCGACTTGCCGCCCGCACCCGCGGGGGCAACGGCGGCGCCAGCCGGGAACGGGATCGTCGTGGCCGCCG
>DATLHN010000099.1:0-2743 GCA_035539875.1 Armatimonadaceae bacterium | reverse complement strand
CCGGAGGTTACTGAGGCAGGTCGCCTGCCGCGCCTTCTCCCGCGCCTGGGCGAAGACGGGGAACAGTATGGCTGCCAGGATCGCTATTATCGCGATGACGACAAGCAGTTCGATGAGGGTAAAACCGCGCGGGGACCGGCGTTTCCCGCGCGAGCGCGTGCGAGGGGTATTCGTCTCAGGGCACGGAGACACGTTCGCGGTAGCTTCGATCATTGCAACCCCCTCCCGTGTGAGGCGATTCGGAGTTAGACCGCATTATACCGGTGTGCCTAAAATGTGCCTGAAACGATTCTGGAGCGGGGCGGCGGGCGGGCGCGTCCGTGCGGCCGATCACATGTCCTTCTTCGTCAGCTTAAAGTAGTAGTCGTAGACGTCCTTCATCGGGTCGTTAGCGGCGATCGTGGCGGGGAGTTCTACCTTGGCGATGTCGCCCACGTTCGCCCGGCGGCGCGAGTCGGCGGTGGCGCTGCCCCCCGGGCGGTACTTCGGCACCATGCTGGAGGCGTGCCCGTCGCACCAGACGACGTTCCCGCGTCCCTGGTGCCGCCCGTGGAAGTAGCGCAGCGCATTCGACGGCGGGAAGATCTGCGGTATCTGGGCGTGGATCAGCAGGACGGTGTTCCACGAGGCGGCGTCCCCCAGCCACACCGTCTCCGCGGGTCGCTCCAGGTCGCCCAGGCTCACCGGCCGGTAGATGTTGGTGACAGGCTCCCGCGGCATCAGGAACTGCTCGTTGACCCCATACTTGGGCACGAAGTCGTAGAAGGTCTGGTTGTTGACGACCTCGGACGCCGAGGGGCAGTCCTCGATGTCCGCGTTCTTCATGTAGGGGTACAGCAGCCCCCACTCCGGCCGGGTCCGCCACTTGGTCGTGCCGACGTTCTCGAAGCCGGAATGCCAGAACTCGCGCCGGACGTTGTCGAAGCGCCCTATGTACGGATAAAAGGCTTCGTCGTAGTCCTGGACGTACATCAGGCCGCCGATGCCGATCTGGCGCAGGTTGCTCAGGCACATCGTCTGCCGCGCCTTCTCGCGTGCCTGGGCGAAGACGGGAAACAGGATGGCGGCGAGGATCGCTATGATGGCGATAACCACGAGCAGTTCGATAAGGGTGAAGCCGTGACGCGCCTGCGGCTTCGCGGCGGCGCGCCCGGGGGTGATCCTGCACGGCGTCGTGCGAGGGGTAGCGCCCGCGCCCGTCGGGCGCGGCCGGGTCGAAGGAACGTTCGTCATCTGGAACCCCTCCCATATCCGGACGCTTCCGGAGTTGGGTCCTATTATACCAACGCGCCTAAAATGTGCCTGAAATCCGCCCGGGGAACGCTCACCCGTCGAGCGACTCCAGCAGGTAGGCGACGGCGGACTCCTCCCCGAGGGCCGCCGCCTGGAGCATCGCCACGGCGCGGACGTCCGGCGTCAGCCGGTCCGCCGTGTCCGCGAGAAGGGCGTTCAGCAGACCGGCATCCGCGGGCGGCAGTCCCGCCTGGAGGCTGCGCAGCAAGCGGTCGGCCGCCGCCGCGCCGACCGCGGCGGCGTAGTCGTGGCCGCGCCGCAGGGCGACGTCGCTCAGTTCGACGACCGCCTCCACCAGGAAGAAGCGGCTGCCGACCTCGGCGTGCACCCGGGTGGACTCCCGGAAGAGCGCGATGGCTTCCGCCAGTTGCCCCCGCCGCGCCGCCAGCTTTCCCTGGTTCAGCCGCGCCAGCCCGACCCCGGAGGCGGACCCCAACTCGGCGAACGTCTTCGACGCCTGCTCCAGCAGGTACTCCGCGGCCGGGAAGCTCCCCTCCTGGAGGGCGAGAACCGCCAGGTTGTTCAGCGCCATCGCGACCCGCTCCAGGTTGCCGAGCGAGCGCTCGGTCGCCAGGCTCTGCTCGAAGTACGCCTTCGCCTCCGCGTACCTGCCCCGGTACTTGGCGATGTTGCCCAGGTTCAGCAGCGAGCGGGCCACCCCCGGCGCGTCACCGAGGGCGGACGCGATCGCCAGACTCTCCTCGAGGTACTCCTTCGCCGCGTCGTAGCGGCAGCGGCGTATCTCGACGATGCCCAGGTCGTACAGGCTGCGGGCGGTCCCGGCGGCGTCGCCCGCCTCCTTCTGGAGCGCCAGGCACCGCGCCTGGGCGTCCGCCGCGGCGGCGTAGTCCGACTGGTGCCAGGCGATCCGCCCCAGCGCCGACAGCGCCTCCGCCACGTCCTTGCGGGGCACGTCCTCTTGGGGCAGATCGAGCAGACTCCGGAGCCAGTGGCATCCCTCCGTCAGCGGACCGCGTATCTCCCAGAACGGGGTCAGGCGGCTCGCCAGCCGGAGCCCCATCGTCGGCAGTTCCGTCTCGCGGCACCAGCGCAACGCCGCCCCGAAGTTGCCGCGCTCCTCCCCCATCCGGTCGAGCGCGTCGCCGCGCGGCTGCCCGTGACCTTCGGCGGACGCCTCCCCGGCGAGCCGGGTGAAGTATTCCGCGTGCCGCCCGGCGAGTACGGCGCGCTGGTCGCCGGTGAGCTGCTGCCAGCCGTACTCGCGGATGGTCTCCAGCATCCGGTAGCGCATCGCGCCCGGCTCCGCCGCGCCCGTGACCGCGCCCGCCTCGGCGACGACCAGCGAATTCTCGATCAGCCGCCCCAGGTACTCCCGCGCCTCCGGCTCCGCGCAGACCGCCTCGGCCGCCTCCAGCGTCCACCCACCGTCGAACACGCTCAGGCTCGCGAAGAAGCCCTGAAGTTCCGGGGCCAGGAGGCGGTAGCTGTA
>DATLHN010000098.1:0-3218 GCA_035539875.1 Armatimonadaceae bacterium | reverse complement strand
GGCGAACGCGACCGTCTCGCGCGGCACGCCCATCGCGATGGGGATCTCGCCGGACGGCGCGTGGGTGGCGACGCACAGCAAGGCGGCCGCGATCGCGGACTCGCCGGTGGACCTGTTCCGCGTGGAGGCGGACGGGACGCTGACGCGGACGACCACCGCGCCCGGGAATTCGAACGTCTCCGGCGCGGACATCGCGGGCAACGTCGCGCTGACCGCGGGGCGGGCCGACGGGCGGTTCGTGGTCGCGTCGCGGAGGGCGTCGTTCGGCGGCGGGGTGGACGTCTCGGGCCTCTTCACCATGGCGGTGCCGGACTCGGGCGTGCCGATGTCGCCGCGCTCCTACGTTCAGGAGCGGGCGTACGGCATGACGATCGACCGGTCGTCGACGTACCTGTTCGTCACGCTCGACACGCCGGGGGAGGGCCGGGCTATCGGCGACGCGCTGGTGGTGACGTACCGCATCACGACCACCGGCAACCACGAACGGCTGGAGGTAGAAAACGCGGTGGGCACGAACACGTCGCAGTTCCCGCGGTCGCTGGTCTGCGAGCCGTCGGGCCGGTTCCTGTACGTCCAGAACTTCACGGAGGACTCGCTCTCGCAGTTCCGGATCGAAGGGGACGGGACACTGACGCGGCTGGCGGAGGCGGTCGCCGCCCCGAACCCGGTGGGGATGGCCGCGCACCCGGGCGGCGGATTCCTGTACGTTCCGAACTACGAGGGACGGGACGGCACGGCCGTGACCCCGTTCCGCATCAACGGCGACGGCACGCTCGCCCCGCTGTAGCGCCGGGCACGGGAAAGAGCAGCGCGGCCCCGCCCGTTCCCGGGCGGGGCCGCGCTGTCGTCTTCAGGGCGCTACTGGAGGTGGCCCAGCAGCTCCGGCCCGAAGACCTCGCGGTGCAGGCGGGCGATCGGCACGCCCAGTTCCAGCAGTTTGCGCCGCTGCACTTCCATGAAGGCGAGCGGGCCGCAGATGTAGACGTTCGTGTCGGCGTACGACCACGCCGGGAGCTTCTCGATGTCCATGAAGCCCGCGGTCGCGGACGCCCCTTCCTTGCAGCCTCCCCCGCACTCCCCGCCCAGGCACTCGAAGAACGTTGCCACCGTGAGGTTGGGCATTTCGGCCTGCGCCGCCTCGACGTCGGCCCGGTGGGCGAACGACTTCGGGCTGCGGGTCGCGTGGCCGAAGAGGACCGTGCGGTTCGGGTTCAGCTCGCGGATGTGGTTCAGCGCCGAGATCATAGGCGTGATCCCGATGCCGCCGGACAGCAGCACGATCGGGTCGTCGCCCGTGGTGTCGGGCGCGAAGTCACCGAACGGCGGGGCGGCCGGGAGGGCGTCGCACGGCCGGAGGTTGTCGTGCAGCCAGTTCGAGACGCGCCCGGCGGGCGTCTCCTTCCCGGCGGGCTCCCGCTTCACCGAGATGCGGAGCGTCTTCTTGCCGGGCGCGTCCGACAGGCTGTACTGGCGCAGCTGCCGCGGGCCGTCCGGAAGCTGGACGGCGACGCTGATGTACTGGCCGGGCTTGAAGTCCCACGCGGGGCCGCCGTCGGTCCGGACGAGCGTGAAGGAGGTGACGAGGTCGGTCTGCGGGGTGACCTTGACGACCGTCAGCGGGGTCAGAGCGCCCGGCCGGGTCTCGCGCTCGGCGTACAGCTTCTTCTCGGCGTCGATCAGCGTGTCGGCCAGGAGGCCGTAGGCTTCCGCCCAGGCGTCGATCAGCTCCGGCGTCGCGGCGTCGCCCAGCGTCTGCTTGATCGCGCCGAGCAGGTGGCGGCCGACGATCGGGTAGTGCTCCGCGGTGATGCCGACCGACGCGTGCTTGTGCGCGATGCGGCTGATGACCGGGGCGAGGGCGTCGGCGTTGTCGATGTTGACGGCGTAGGCGAAGACGGCGGAGGCGAGCGACTGCTGCTGGGAGCCGTTCGCCTGGTTCCCCATGTTGAACAGGTGGGTGAACTCGGGGAATTCCGCGAACATGTTGCTGTAGAACGTGCGGGTGATGGTGACCCCATGCTCCCGCAGGACGGGGACGCTGGCTTCGATGTAGGGACGGGCTTTCTGCGACAGCATGACCGTAATTGTCTCTCCTGATCCGAGGGTCGTATCTTGCTTTCCTTCGTTGGAGAGCACGCCCTCATCTTAGGCCGTCCGCCCGCCCCGGGTCATCCGCCGAATAGCCGATTCAGGACCTCGGGGGCACCCATCCTATCGGGGGCACCCACCCCCGCCCTTCGGGCACCCCCTCCCTCGCACGCGAAGGAGGGGGGACTATAGTACGGTGCCCTGCGTTATAATAGGGCAGGATTGGAGAGCCCCTTTATGCCGACGGCGACGCACGAAGTGATCGAGGGCACCTGGGACGAGATTTCTGCGCAGGCGACGCGCCTGCGCGGGCACCGCCTCGTCGTCGTCGTGCTGCCGGATTCCGGGCAGGACGCTCCTGCCGCGCCAGCAAGGCGGATGGAGCCAGGGATGTTTCCGCAGCTCGCCGCGCTCACCGACGACGACTTCAAGGCTGCGGAGTATTCCGGCGATCCGACGACGGACGATGGGACGGGGCTTCCCGACAACGAACGCGGGTGAAGTATGTCGTCGATACGCACGCCCTGATCTGGTACCTCGCCGGGAACCCGCGCCTCGGCACCGACGCCGCCCGCGCCCTGTCACACCCGGCGAGCGAACTGATCCTCCCGGCTATCGCGCTTGCGGAGGTCTGCTGGATCGTCGCCCGCCGGGCGACCGGGGTCGCCGTGGGAGACGTCCTCGCGGCCCTGGACGCGGACCCGCGCCTCTCCATTCATCCCCTCGACCGCGCCGTCATCGAGCGGTCAGAAGCGCTCGCCGGGATCGCCGAGATGCACGACCGCCAGATCGCGGCAACCGCCCTTCTCCTCATCGACCGTGGCGAGGCGGCGGCGCTCCTCGCCGCGGACGCCAACATCACGGCCTCGGGGCTCGTCCCCGTCGTCTGGTAATCTCCGGAAACCGGATTCGCAGGGATCGGCCGCGACGCGCCGAGAGTCCGCGCAGCAAGCGTGGGACGCCTACCCGCCGCAGAGTCGCCGTTGGAATGCGGCTCACCGGCGGCACGGCAAGCCCGCTACATCAGAAACGCCCCCTCACCCAGAGCCGGGAGAGGGGGCGTGCGGCGGAAGAAGCCGCCCGGAGGAGGACCGGGAGGATTATCCCCAGCCGCCGACGTGGAGGGCGGG
>DATLHN010000097.1:0-2575 GCA_035539875.1 Armatimonadaceae bacterium | reverse complement strand
CGAGCATGAACCTTCCTTCTGGATCGTCGTCGGACGCGCTACAGGGGGCTGAAGGTCAGTCCGATGCCCGGGTACTCGGTCCCGGCGGCGCGCGTGTTGGTCTGGGCGTTCGTCGGCCTCTGGGCGGCGATCGCGTTGGAGACCATGTGCCCGCGCAGCCACTTCGAGTGGCCGTCCGCCATCGCGAAGTTCGAGCCGTCGTTGTGCCGGCCCTTGCCGTACACCGAGCGGTAGTCCCGGACCGGGAAGCCCAGCGCCCCGGTGGCGTAGTTGGCGCCCGAGGTGAGGTAGCCCCGCCCCGACGCGTCGCCGCCCGTAGAGGACGTGGAGTTCAGGTCGCGGACGCCGTTCTGGGTGAGGTCGGTGGCGTTGCCCTCGATCTCGCACAGGAGCACGGTCATTGAGGGCCGGTTCAGGTCCGACAGCGGCGCGGAGGCGACGTTGCGGTTGAACGAATAGGAGATCGGCACCTCCGGCGGCGTCGCCTCCGTGTCGTCGCTCGGGCAGGTGAAGAGCTGAGCGTTCTTGACGTACGGGAGGACGTTGCCCGCCCAGCCCCGGCCGATCGGGTAGCCGCCGACGGGGTAGGGGTCGGCGGGGTTGCCCTGGTTGTTGCCGCTGGAGGCGAACACGTGGCCGATGGGCATGGCCTCGTCGTAGTCCTGGACGTACATCATGACCCCGAGGCCGAGCTGCCGGGTGTTGGAAAGGCACGAGGTCTGCCGCGCCTTCTCCCGCGCCTTCGCGAACACTGGGAAGAGGATCGCCGCAAGGATCGCGATGATGGCGATGACGACGAGAAGCTCGATCAGGGTAAACGCGGAGCGCTTACCGGGGGTAAAGGCGCGGAAAGCGAAGCGGCTGTTTTTCATCGTACGGACTCCTTCGTTGGCGAGGGTGGGGGCGCGACGGAGCGCCGGTGGACGATCTCGGTGGGCAGGAGCTCCTTGACGCCGAGCGGGCGACCCGCCTCGATGGCGTCGAGCAGGAGGCGGGCGGCGCGGCGGCCCATCTCTTCCAGGGGCTGTCGGACCGTGGTGAGGGGCGGGTCCAGCGTCGCCGCGTCGGGTATGTCGTCGAAGCCGGTGACGGACATCTGCTCCGGCACCCGGACCCCGGCCTCGTGCAGCGCGCGCAGCGCGCCGACGGCGATCTGGTCGCTGCCGCAGCAGAGCGCGGTGGGGCGGAGGTCCGCGGGGAGGGTCATCAGGAGAGAGCGAGTGCGGTCGTAGCCGGAGGCGATCCCGTAGAACCCGGGCGGCACGAGTGCGGGGTCTTCCGAGAGCCCGGCGGCGGCGAGCGCGCGGCGGTAGCCCTCGTGGCGCGCCCGGGCGCTGCGCGATGCGGCGCGCCCGGGAAGGTAGGCGATGCGGCGGTGGCCCAGGGAGAGCAGGTGGCCGACCATCTCCTCGGTGCGGGCGGCGTGTTCGATCTCCACGCTGGAGACGCGCGGGTCGTCGCTCTGTCCGTTGACGATCACGAAGGGCCTTCCCACCTCCAGGAGGGCGGGGACGATGTCGGAGTCGGGCGAGGGGGAAAGGATGATCAGGCCGTCGGTGCGGCCGTCGCAGAATGTCTGGAGACTCTCCTGCGCGCCGGACCAGCGCCCGGCGGTGAAGAGCGTGGTGTTCTGCCCCTCGGCGTTGGCGACGGCAATGACGCCGTCGAGGACGCCGCAGACGTACGGGTCGCCCTGGAGGCGGGCGTCGGGGTTGATCAGGACGACGCCGAGGGCGTTGATTCGCTTGCCGCGCATTCCCTGCGCGACGGCGCTGGGGAAGTAGCGCAGCTTGCGCGCGGCGGAGAGGACGCGGTCGCGGGTGGCCTCGGCGACCGGGTACTTGTCGGCAGGCCGCGCGCGCAGAACGGCGGAGACGGTCATCATGCTGACGCCCGCTTCGGCGGCCACCTCTTTAAGGGTCACACTGCGACGTGTACTGCCGGACATTCCGTCCCCCGATCGCTTTCCTCGCGTCGTTGATCTATCTTAACGTTAAGATAGCCTCAGGGAATGAGAATACAACAGGCACGACGGTTTGTCAAGGGGCTCTTTCCGCGCGGACTGTCCGCGTCGCCGGACGAGAGGACGGTCGGCGGAAACGGCGCACGAAGGCCCCGTTTTTGGGTAAATGGGAGAGTGGGCTGCCAGACGTAAACAAGCGACTCTGTACCAGCCCGGAGAGCACATCTGACATCCGCGACGGCGGAGGGGGATGGCGTGCTATACGCCGTCAACCGGAAAGTAAGCGAAATACGTTATGGAAACCCGCGGGCAGGGGGAGGCGGAGACTCACCTGGACGTCGTCGTTCTCGCGAGCGGCGTGAATGCCATTCCGCTATACGAGGGCTACGTCCCCGGGTACAAGTCGCTCATCCCGTTCCGGGGAAGGGCGTCGGTACACTACACGCTGGACGCGCTGGACGCGCTTCCGGAGATTCGAAATATCTGCGTGGAAGGACCCCCGGAGGAACTGGAAAGGGAACTGGCGGACCGCCGTACGGCCAGCGGCGGCGGTCGCATCAGAATCATAGAAGGCGGCTCGACGTTTCTCGACAGCCTGGCCATCGGGCTGAA
>DATLHN010000096.1:0-13081 GCA_035539875.1 Armatimonadaceae bacterium | reverse complement strand
CGCCGACATCGTCGCCCAGCCCGAGGTCCTCGGGCTGACCCTGCGCGGCCTGCTCTGGGCCGCCCACGCCGAGGCGCTCGCGAAGTAGCCCGCGCGGCCGTCGGGTATAACGCAAGAAGCGAGGGCGTCGCCGGTCTCCGGCGACGCCCTCGGTCACGTCAGACAGAAGGAGAACCGTGCCGCGTGTCCCAGGACGCCCCCCCCGACATACCGATACCGCCGCTTTCCGAACCGCCGGACTGGGGGCGGCTGCCTATCGAGGAGTGCGGCGAGCCGCTGGTCGTTCTGGAGCCGTCGGCGCGTCTGCGCGTCCGGAGCCTGTACGCCGAGATGGGCGTCCCCGGCGCGCCCGCGCTGGTCTCGGTGCGCGCCGGGGTAAGGGAGCGCCTCTTCGCCGCGGCGGACGCGCTGCCGAAGGGGGTGGCGCTGGTCGTCTTCGACGGGTTCCGTCCGCTCGCGGTCCAGCGCTACCTGTACGAGACGTTCCGGGACGACCTGCGCCTCCGCCACCCCGAACTGGACGAGGGTGCGCTGGCCGCGCTGCTGGCCCGGTTCGTGGCCTCGCCCAACGCCGACCCGCTGCGCCCGCCGCCGCACCGGACCGGAGGCGCGGTGGACGTCTACCCGGTCGACGCCGCTACCGGCGTTTCGCTGCCGATGGGGACGGAGCCGGACGAGACCGCGCCCGCTTCCGCGACGCGCTGGTACGAGGAACGCCCGGAGGCGCCCTTCACCACCCACCGCCGCCTGCTGTATCACGCCATGACCGGGGCGGGCGGTTTCACCAATTACCTCGGAGAGTGGTGGCACTACGACTTCGGCAACCAGCGGTGGGCGAACTGCGCGGGCGCACCCGCCGCACGCTACGGCGTCGCGGACGGCGAGTCGGCCCCGTAACCAAATCCGGGCGGTGGCGTTTAACCCGCAATGGACGAATCTTCGTCGCGAGACGACGTTTCGCTCGCGGGGCGTAATGGCCCCGCGGGCGCGGCGTCTAATGGTGCGGAGGAGCCCGCTGCGATGCCCGTTACCCTGGCCGCGTGGCAAAAGGTGGCCGCCACGCGTCCCACAACCACCGAAGACGAACCGACCGACGGCGATCTGGTGGCGCGCAGCCGCACCGGGGACCTGGCGGCGTTCGAGGCGCTGTACCACCGGTACGAGGGCGCGGTCTACCGCTACGCCGTGCGCCTGCTCGACAGTCCGGACGACGCCGACGACGTGCGCCAGGAGACGTTCGTCCGTGCCTTCCAGTCGCTGGCCCGGTTCCGCGGCGACGCGCGCTTCAAGACTTACCTCCTGACCATCTGCGGGAACCTGTGCCGCGACCGGCACCGCAGCCGCCACCGCCGACCGGAACAGGGCTACGGGCTCGAACTGCCGGACGGCTTCGGGTTCGCCGCGGAGGGGACCTGCCCGCTGGCGGGACTGGAGAAGGCGGCGGACGCGGCCCGCGTCCGAAAGGCGCTCGGGGGACTCTCGCCGGAGACGCGCGAGATCCTGCTGCTGCGCCACGTGGAAGAGCTGGAATTCGACGAGATCGCCCGCGTCCTGGGCTGCACGCGCCTCAGCGTGCCGGTGCGCCTGTTCCGGGCGCGCAGCCGGTTCCGGGTCGCTTACCTCGCACTTTCGAACGACGAAACGTAGAAGAAGGGAGCCGAATCCGCCATGTTCGGCCTGAGCCGCTGCGGCCCGATCCGGTCGCACCTGTGGGAATACGCCGAAGGGACGCTAGGAGACGCCGCCGTGCGGTCGCGCGTCGAGCGGCACCTGGCGACGTGTGCCGCGTGCCGCGCGCTTGTGGAGGGCTACCGGCCCGCCGCCGCCGCGCTGCGCGACTTCGCCTCCTTCGAACAGGCCGGGTCGCCTGCCCGTCCGCCGCGCTGGGAGGAGGTGCGGTCGCGCCTCGCGGGCTCCCCCGCCTCGCCGCCCCGGCGGCGTCCCACCCTCGTGCCCGCGCTCGGCGTCGCCGGAGCCGCTCTGGCGCTCGGCGGCGCGGTGGTCGGCATTCGCGCCGTCACCCAGCCCGAGAGGTACTCTTACGAAGCGCCCGCGACGCCTGCGTCGGTCGAGGAGATCGGCCGGCAGCGGGCCGTGGACGTCGCCACGGCTGGCGAACGTCAGGGCGGCCCGGTGCGGATGAGCGCGGACCCGGCGTTCCTGTTCCTGCCGCCGCGCGGGACGTTTCCCATCACCGTCCAGATTCGCAACGCGGGACCGGCGGTCGAGAAGGCGCGCCTGTCCGTCACGGTGAGTAGAACCCCGGGCCGGACGTACGAATACGACGTCAGCCTGTCGGAGAATTCGACCACGAAACTGACGGTCTACCCGTCAGTGCCCGCGTACGGCGCCCCTAACGACGCCGTCGACCTGACACTGACCGGGCCGTTTCCGCGCCGCTCGGCGCTCGTTCCGACCGGCACTTACGGAGTACATAATTCCGGCCTGACAGTCTTCGGCTACGTCGGCGACGACATCTCCGCCCTCCATTCACGGGCGCGGACGAAGGATGGGACGGTCGTCAATAGGAGGGACGGTAAGGCCGTCTACGGGTATGTGAAGCCCGAGGAGGCTCCCGGGAAGTCCGTCGGATACGAGCCCGTAGACGTCCTGGTGCTGGGGAAGGGTGCGGAGCGCCTGAGCCACACGCAGTGGTCGGCTATTCGCCAGTGGGTCCTTTCCGGCGGTTCACTCGTCATGACCGCGGGCGTGGGACCTACCGTGGTCCGATCGTCCGACGCGGCGGAGATAGCGCCGGTCGACATTGGTACCCGCGTGTGGACCGTCTACCGGAGGGATCGCTATCCCTCCCATGCAAAGGGAGCCCTCGTTCGCCTGTCGGGAATCCTGATGCCCGCCCCAACGAATCCCGTCGAGGGCGCTCTGGCAAAGCCCGATGCGGAGGTCCTGGGCGGACTCGAGCAGGGGCGGCGCGGGACTGTGGTGCGCCGCCGCCTCGGGGCGGGCACGACGCTGTACGTCGGTATTCCCCCCGTCGCCTTGCGCGACACCGTAGACGACGTGGCCCCTTTCTGGAGCGAGGTCGCGGCGCTCGCGGCCCCGACGGTCCCGGCTAACTATGTGCGCCGTGCCGCCATGGAATCCGCCTGGTTCCGTAGCGGGAACGCGAACGCCGCGAGTGGCGGCGATCCGTTCCGGGTCACGATGCCGCGCGTCGGCACGGTGGTCAACATCTTCGCCCTCTACTTCGTGCTGGCCGTGCCGGTGACGTTCGTGGTCCTGAAGCGGCTGCGGCGCATGGAATGGGCGTGGGCGACCGGCCCGGCGCTGGCGGCGCTGACCGCGGGCGGCGTCGCCCTGATGACCGCCAGCCTCTACTCCGCGTCGCTGAGCCGCCGCACCGCAGGCATTCTGGTCGGATCGCCCACCGGCGAGGCGCGCTTCGTCGGTTTCACCGAGATGTTCTTCCCGCGCGCCGGCACGTTCCCGGTGACGATCCCGGGGGCGGAAGCATACGACTACGCGCCCTTCGACTACGGCGGCTATTCCGGACCGAACAACGGGCTGCGCCGGGACCTTGCGACCCACCAGGTCGGCGGTGATCTCACGACCCGCCTGCCGGCGAGCAACCTTTCCTTCCGCCGCCTGTACCACTCACAGACCGTCCGCCTGAGCGGCGGCGTGACCGGGAGCGTGCAGTACCTTCCGAAAGGCGGCTTCCGCTGCGAGGTGCGCAACGATTCCGGACGCCCGCTGCGCAGCGTGTTCGTCGTAATCCCGCACGATACTGCGTACCACTTTTTCCGGGCGCCGATGGGCGACCTGGCGCCGGGGTCGACGCTCCGCAAAGACTTCAGCAGCCTGGACGTGTCTACGGCCGGGCGGACACGACGCGGCGACGTTCCGGCGGAGGAGGCGTTCGTGCCGTATTACCCGCTGGTTCAAGGTTTCTCGCACGCCAGCGGACGCAGACTGGATGCTCCCTTCCTGGTCGCGCGGATGAGCGGCCGGGAGTTCGGCCCGGACCTCGGCAAGTCGGTGGGGGACGACCAGAGCGTCGTCACGCTCTTCGCACTGCCTGCCGCCGAACCTCGCACCGGGACGTCAATGAAAGGAGGCCGCCCGTGAGCGCGCTTCGGGACCTGATCTCTGAAAACCCGATGACGTACGAGGGGACCCGCATCTGGCGGCGCTTCCTCCGCTCGGGCACCGAAACCGGCAGGGGCTTCAATACGATCTCCCTGATCGTCCTCGGTCTCTTCTACGCCTGGATGCTGCTGGTGATCGTCCGGTTCCGCGAGGACGTGAGCCCGATGCTGCTGACGCTGGAGCTGCTGACACTCTCCATCGCCATCCCCGCCTCGCTCTACGGCGCGGTCTCCGGCGAGCGGGAGAAGCAGACCTGGGACTCGCTGGTGATGACGCGGCTGTCGCCGGCGCAGATACTGGCCGGCAAGATGCTCTGGCGCGTCCTGATGATCGTCGCGACGATGGCCGTGTTCGCCTTCCCGACCTTCCTGAGTCATTTCGTTGCCAGGAGGCAGACGGAGTACACGTTCGCGGCGCTGGTCTGGACCCAGTTCCTGCTCCTCGGCTGGAGCCTTCTCCTGGCGGGATTCACGCTGATGGTCTCGGCGAAGACGAAGCGGAGCATCACGACACTCTCCGTGGTCGTCGTCGCCCTGCTGACGTTCCTCGGCCTCGTTCCGTCGCTGTTCGCCCTGTTCGGGGGGCGTCCCCTGATACGGACGGAGATGCTGCCGTCGAACGGGGGCGAGTACGGCAGGCACATCGTGCGCAGCTCGCCATTAGAGATCGGAGGCGGCCTGTTGGTGGTGTCGCACCCCTTCTTCGCGGTGCAGTCGATGCACGCGAGCGGGCATCTGTACTCAGGCTCGCGGGTGAGCGACGGCGGCATGGAGATCTATGGCGCGCTTCTGACGCTGACGTACCTGCTCGGGGCCTGGGCCTGCGCGGCGGGGACGCTGAGCACGCTGCGCCGCCTGGAGCTGCCGGAAAACCGGCCCGACCCGCGCGCCCTCGAAGTCATGGCGGCGTCGGTCGTCGGAGGGCGTGATGCTGATCGTTGACAACCTGCGCAAGACCTACGGCACGCTCGTCGCCGTCGAGGGCATCACGCTCAACCTGGAGCCGGGCGACGTCTTCGGCTTCATCGGCCCCAACGGCGCGGGCAAGACCACGACCATCAAGATGGTCGCGACCCTGCTGCGGCCCACGAGCGGCACGGCGAGCGTGGACGGCATCGACGTGGTCCGCTACCCGCGCGAGGTGCGCCCGCTCATCGGGTACATGCCGGACGCCTTCGGCGTCTACGACGACGTCAAGGTGTGGGAGTACCTCGACTTCTTCGCGGCGGCGTACCGGCCGCCGAAGGAGGAGCGACCCGCGATCATCGAGCGCGTGCTGACCCTGACCGACCTCCAGGAGAAGCGCGACGCCTTCGTCCAGACGCTCTCGCGCGGCATGCAGCAGCGGCTCTGCCTGGCGAAATGCCTCGTACACGACCCCAAGCTGCTGCTCCTGGACGAACCGGCGTCCGGCCTCGACCCGCGGGCGCGCATTGAGATCAAGAAGCTGATCGCGCGGCTCGGGGAGATGGGCAAGACCGTGATCGTCTCGTCCCACATCCTGCCCGAGCTGGCCGACTTCTGCAACAAGATCGGGATCATGGAGCGGGGACACCTCCTCGTGTCGGGCGACGTCCAGGACATCGTCCGGCAGATGCAGCCGACGCGGCAGATCCTGATCCGCACTCTGCCCGAGCGCGACGTGCTGGCGCGGATGCGGGCGACGCTGGAGGGCTTCGAGGGCGTGGAGAAGCTCGTGCTGGAGAGTGACGAGCGTACCGTCCGCGTGGCATACGCCGGCGAACTGGAAGGCCAGGTGGCGATGCTGAAGGCGCTGGTCGAGGCCGACGTGCCGGTCTGCTCGTTCGCGGAGACGGCGCTCGACCTCGAAGACGTCTTCCTGCGCGTGACGACGGGAAAGGTGCACTAACGACCATGCTGCAGCAACGACTGCGCGGATTCGGACGGGGGATGACGACCGCCCCCGCGATTCAGGCGTTCTTCGCCAATCCGGTCGTCGTGCGCGACCTGCGCGCCCAGATGCGCGGCACGAAGTCCTACTGGTACCAGGGTGCCTACCTGCTCCTGCTCAGCGTGCTCGCCGTCACGGGCTACATGCAGGCCGTAAAGGCCGGTATGTACCAGACGACCTATGGCGGGGACGGGATGCCGCTCACCGTGTTCGGCGATCCCGCCGCGATCAGTGTCGTGGACGTCCAGGGGCGGCTGGAGGGGTTCTACAACTTCATCTTCCTGACCCTCGCCGGTCTGGTCACCCTGATTGCCCCGGCGCTGACGGCGGCCTCCATCACGGGCGAGCGGCAGCGGCTCTCGCTCGACCTGCTGGTGACGACGCCGATGACGGCGTTCGAGTTGCTGGTGGGCAAGCTTCTCTCCTCGGTGGCGTTCCTCGGCCTGCTGCTGGCGCTGTCGCTCCCGGCGTCCGCGCTCTGCGTGCTGCTCGGCGGCGCGACCATCGCGGACGTCTTCCGCATCTACCTGCTGCTCGCCACCGACGGGGTGGTGCTGTCGGCGATCGGACTGTACTTCTCCTGCGCGGCCCGCACGAACCTCGCGGCGCTCGCGTGGACGTACACCGCGGTCGTCGGCTTCCTCGCGGCCACCTATTTGTTCGGCGCTATGGGGACGAGCGGGCAGTTCGGCGCGGTGCAGAGCGCGCCGGGACTCGCCGTTGCCGTGGCGCTGCTGAACCCGTTCCTGGCGGTGCTCCCCCTGGGGCAGGGGGCGCTCTTCCTGGGGCCGGTGGGAATTCCGCTCTGGATCGGCGCGGCGGCCCTCGCCTTCCTGGGCATGCGGCTGCTGATCACCGCGGCGTCCTACCGCCTCGGCCTGTACGGCGGCGCGGGCGCCGTCTCGCTCCGGTATCAGACGCTGGTCGTGTCCGGGATCGCTGCCTTCGCCTTCGCGCACCAGTCGGCGCTCCTGCGCGATACCGGGCCCGACTCGGACCGGGTGGTCGCCGCGGTCGCGGGCTTCTTCGTCCTGCTCTTCGTCTTCGCCCTGCCCTTCCTCCCGGGGCTGTTCGTGCCGGCGAAAGCGGAGGACGCCCCCCCGGGGCTCACCGAGAGCGAGATGCCGGACGACCCCGCCCCGTACCGGGCGCGCCGCGCGCTGCTGCCGACCGCATCGGGCGCGCTGCCGTACTTCCACCTATGGCTCGGCGTCAGCCTGGCGTGCTACCTGGTGGGACACGGGCTGTCGCGCGGCGGCGGAGACAGCCTGTTCCACGTATTCCCGCACCTCATCGGGGTGGGCTTCTACCTTTCGGGCGTTGGCTTCCTGCTCTGGTCCGTGAGTCGGCTCGCGGCAGTTTGGGCGCGGGGGCTTTCCGCCGCGCGGGCCTCGGCCTGCGCCCTGTTCGTCGCGATCCTGGCGCTTCCCGCGCTTGCGATGTCCATGACGGAGCAGGGGGACTGGGCCAACAGCCCCGTTGCCCCGCTCTGGATGGCCTACCCGCTCATCAAACTCGACGACCCCGGCATGATGGTGAAGGCGGGGCTGACCGGGACGTTCGCGTACGGCCTGGGCTTCCTCATGTGCGTCCTGCGCCGGCGCGTCGCGCCGCCCGGCGACCTGTAAACATCTCCACGACCCGGCCCGCGCGCGCTCTTGCAGGAGCGCGCGCGGGCCGGGTCGTCACGGTTACGGACTGCCGAAAATCTCCCTCAGGTGGGCCGCACGATCCGGCGGCATCGTCGTCGCGATCATCTGTACGCCCGTTTGCGCACCGATTCGCGCGGCGGCATCTAGATCTATCGCCTCCGCGTACAGGAAAATCGCCGAAGTGCCCTCGGTAATGCCGTGGCGCGCCTGGTTGATGAACTCGGCGTCCACGCCCACGCTGGTCAGGAAGCCGTGCAGAGCCTGGGAGGACGGGTCGACGTCGGCGGCTTCCGGCGGCACGAAGAAGAGGATGCCCATGAGGATTCCCCAGAACGCCGGGTCGAGCGACTCGGGGGTCCGCGACGTCAGGATGGACTGGGTGCCGGGCTTCTTCCGGCCGTGCGGCCACGAGACGAGCATGCCGTCGAAGATCTTGAGCAGCCCCTCGTCCCGGGCGCGGAAGAGCGCCCCCAGGGAGTGAGCCGCTCCGTCAGCCGTAGCGAACTTTCCGACCGTCAGTGATGACATCGCTTTACCTCGGCGCTTTCTGGATTATCAGGACGGTTCCGCGCACCCGGCCGTCCCGAACCGGGAAGAGGAGAAAGGACTGTCGCCGCGAAAGGTGAGGGCGGCGGCACGCCGCCGCCCGCACATCAGGAGGACCGATCGTCGAAATGTATGTCGTTTGCGTCACGGTGAAGGTAACGCCCGGGGACGGGGACAGGTTTCTGGAAGCGGCGGTGAAGAACCACCGAGGAAGCGTGAAGGAGCCAGGTTGCCTGCGCTTCGACGTGCTGAAAGCGGCGGCCCCGTCCGAACCGGGCGAGCCTGAGATCTTCTTCCTCTACGAGGTCTACCGGACCGAGGAGGACTTTGCCTCGCACCAGCAGACGGCGCACTACTTCGAGTTCCGCGATGCGGTCGCGCCGATCATGGCCGAGCCGCGCAAGGGCGTCCGCTTCCACTCGGTCGTCCCCGACCCCTGGGAATAGCGGCCGCGCGTACGCGCGGCGGGCCGGATCAGGCGGCGGGCTTCTTGCCGAACCAGCGGCCGGTCAATCGGCCCAGGTCGTCCAGGACGCTGCCGTCGTCGTTGGCGTCCATCCGCTCCAGGAAGCCGAGCAGGCCCGGGGCGGCGGCGCGCAGGTAGCCCTGCTGGTCGCCAACGTACCGGGTGAGCGTCGCCGCGTCCAGCGCGCCGCCCGCCGCCTGGGCCTGCCGCGCGATGAAGGCGAGCACGACCGGCGCGATCAGGGGCAGGAGCCGCCCGACGATCCCCTGGGTCAACCCGCTCGCCCGCGCGACCTTCTCCTCGACTTCCGTCTGCGACGCGCCGAACACGGTGTTCAGCAGGGCGACGCCGTCCGCGCCCGAGGGGTTGCTGAGCAGTCCGCCCATGTCGCCGAGGATGCCGTCCACGTTCAGCGTTCCGATCTGGTCGAGGAGCGACTGCGCCTCGGTCGGGTGCTGGAGTTTCGTCTGGAGTCCGGATAGGAAGAGCGGTATCGCGGCGGCGACCCCCTTGCCGGTCGAGACTTCGTCCGCGCCGATGGTGTGAGCGATTCGGGCCAATCCGTCGCCGCCGAGCAGGCCGGAAAACTGCTCCACGAGGTTCTGCATCGCAATGCCTCCCTGACTTTACGTGCGGCCGATACGGCCGCCCGCTGGTATCCCCATAAGCATACCCGTTCTGATATAATCCGAAGGGCGACGGCATCGCGCAGACTCCTCGCCCCCCCGCGTGCCGCCAGTTTTCGGGCGTCGCGACGCTGCTATCGGAAAGCGAGGCACCGACACCCATGCCGTCCTCACGCCGTGACTTCCTGCGGCTGCTCGCCGCCACTCCCGTAGTCGTCGCTTCGTGGACGTCGCCGCTTTTGGCGGCGGGCCTGGAGCGCAAAGCGCCCGTCAAGCACTTCGTACTGCTCCACAGCAACGACCCCCACGGGCATCTGATGCCCTTCTCCTTCCAGGACCGCACCGCGCCCGGCGACTACCTCGCCTACATGCCCGCGCGCAAGAGCATCGGCGGCATCGCCCGCCGCGCCGCCCTCATCAAGGACATCAAGAAGCGCGAGAAGAACGTGTACGCGTTCGACGCGGGCGATTCGATGGACGGCTCCCCGTTCTCGCTGGAGTTTTTGGGCAAGGCGGACTACGACGCCAACAGCCTCGCCGGGTTCGACTACGGCACCTTCGGCAACCACGACTTCAACATGAGCGCCGCGCAGTTCCGCGAGATGCGCGAGCGGATCAAGTACAAGATGGTCCTGGCGAACGTCTACGAGAAGGGCACGCGCAACTCCATCGAGAAGCCGTACCTCGTCGAGAACTGGGACGGCCTCAAGGTCGGCATCCTCGGCGTGACGACCTACTCCTCGCGCACCTACAAGGCCATCACCGACGCCTACGAGATGCGCGAGCCGATGTCGGTGGCGAGCGACCTCGTGCCGATCCTGCGCAACCAGGCGGATCTGGTGATCGTGCTCGCGCACGACGGCTACGACGAGGACGTCCGCATGGCGCGCGACATCCCGGGCATCGACGTCATCATCGGCGCGCACAGCCACACGCGCCTGCCCGTCGGCGACTACGAGCTGGCCGCGCGGCCCGGCAAGCGGGACCCCCAGGGCGCGGTGATCGTCCAGGCGCATTGCTGGGGCGGGGAGTTGGGCCGACTCGACATCGACGCGATGCAGATGCCGGACGGCCACTGGCGGGTCGTGCGCTACACCGCGCAGCTCCTGCCCGTCACCGAGGACGTCCCCGAGGACAGGGCGGTCAAGCAGGTCGTGGACGGCTACTGGAAGCGGATCGAAGGCAAGTACGCCGAGGTGGTGGGGGAGGCGGCGGACGAGTTCGCCGACGGCGGCGACGAGGACCCGACCAACTACTACCTCATGACCGACGCGATCCACGCCGCCTTCCCGGACGCCGACTTCGAGATCGAGAACTTCGGCGGCGTGCGCGCCCCTATCCTCAGGGGGAAGATAACGCGCTCCTCGCTGATCGAGGTGGACCCCTTCACCAACACGATCGTGTCGTTCAAGATCAAGGGAGCCGACCTGAAGAAGGTCCTTGCCTACACCCGGCCCGCGCCGTCGGCGACGCTGCGCTACCACGCGAAGGCGGTCGCCCGTCCCGACGGCAAGAAGGAGTGGGAACTGGTCTCGGCGGCGCTCAAGGGACAGCCGATCGAGGACGAGAAGGTCTATCAGGGCGTCGCCTCGTCGTATTACTTTAACTTCGGCATCAAGCGGTACGCGATCGACCCGGTCGACTCCGGGAAGCCGCGGCTGGAGTACCTGGCGGCGTACATCAAGAAGAACTCGCCGATCCGGCCTACGCCGGACGGACGCCTCCGCTTTGAGGACGACACGAAGATTCCGGATTAGAACCCCATACCGCGCTCCGCCCGGCACACGCCGCGACGGGCGTCAACACACAAGGACAGAAGCACATCATGCGTAAGAAGGTTACGATCATCGGGGCGGGATTCGTCGGCTCCACCTGCGCCCACTGGATCGCGAGCAAGGAACTGGCGGACGTCGTCCTCGTAGACATCGCCGAGGGCATCCCGCAGGGCAAGGGCCTCGACCTCCTGGAGGCCGGTCCCATCGAGGGCTTCGACGTCAACATCGTCGGCACCAACGGCTACGACGAGACGGCGGACAGCGACGTGGTCATCCTGACCTCGGGTGCGCCGCGCAAGCCCGGCATGAGCCGCGAGGACCTGCTGGCGATCAACGCCGACATCACTGCGGGGAACATCGAAAAGGTGGCGAAGACCTCGCCCAACGCCAAGATCATCGTGGTCAACAACCCGATGGACACGATGGCGCACCTGGCGTACAAGGTCTCCGGCTTCCCGCGCGAGCGCGTCATGGGCCAGGGCGGCATCCTCGACGCGGGCCGCTACCGCACCTTCATCGCCCAGGAGGCGGGCGTCTCGGTCGAGGACGTCCAGGCGATGCTCATGGGCGGCCACGGCGACGAGATGGTTCCGCTCCCGCGCTTCACGACCATTAGCGGCATCCCCGTCACCGAGTTCATCCCCGAGGAGAAGCTGAACGCCATCGTCGAGCGCGCCAAGAAGGGCGGCGGCGAGATCGTCGCGCTTCTCAAGACCGGCTCCGCGTACTACGCCCCGTCCTCGGCGACCGTCCAGATGGTCGAGGCGATCCTGAAGGACAAGAAGCGCGTGGTCCCGGTGGCGGCCCACCTCGAGGGCGAGTACGGCGTCAGCGGCATCCACTTCGGCGTCCCGGTCGTCCTCGGCGCGGGCGGCGTGGAGAAGATCCTCGAACTCCCGCTTTCCGACGACGAGAAGGCGCTGATGCAGAAGTCGGTCGATCTCGTCAAGGGCAGCATCGCCTCCCTCCCCGAGAAGTACCGCAGCCTCTAATCCGCGATCGGAAGCCCGGGGCTCCCGTACGGGAGCCCCGGGCTTCGTCGTTCGAGTTATCTCTCATGGCGAAACTATCGCAGGAATTCCTTTTCTGTCAGCGGATGTTCGTATTCAAGCTTGTGAACGGGACGCTATGCTGGGAGGTGCTGGGGAACGTGGCCTACTCCGGATGGCTTCAGGAACCCAGCGTCATGGAACAGGCATTTGCCGTCTGGGGGGATGACCTGGAGCTTGACGAAGCCGACGCTCCGACGAACGTTCCCCAGGCCGAGCGGAGGGTCGCGCAGTACCTCCGCCGAATGCACGACGAGGAGTACGTCGTAGAACCTCCGTTCGAGGAGTGGGAACTGGAACTGCCCTGGTAGTTCGGGGCCCACGATGCCGTCCCGTATTCTTCCTACCCATGCGGTCGCTCCGGAAGGGTTAGAAACAGCGAGGAAACGGCTACAATCGAGCGGGGCGGGGTCGAAGCGGAACCCGCCTTCAAGGAGGAAGCACGATGGACTCGATTCTGGACCTGATACCCCAACTCATGAACAGCGGCGCGACGTCGCAGCTCAGCCAGCAGATCGGCTCGGACGAGCAGACGACGCAGCAGGGACTGGCCGCGGCCGTTCCGGTCCTGCTGGCAGCACTCTCGCGCAACGCGTCGAACCCCGGGGGCGCGGAGGAGTTGTACGGGGCGCTCGCCCGAGACCACGACGGGAGCCTGCTGGACAACCCCGCGACGGCGCTCGGCAGCGGGGCCGCCATGCAGGACGGCTTTGGCATTCTCCAGCACGTCCTCGGCGGGCAGCAGGGCCAGGTCGCGCAGACGCTATCCCGGCAGACCGGGCTCGACCCCGCGACGGCCGGGCAGCTCCTCGCGGCGGCCGCCCCGCTGGTGCTGGCGTGGCTCGGGCGCTCCCAGCGACAGCAGGGGCTGGACCCGGGCGGCCTGCAGGGCTACCTGGGCGGCCAGTACCAGCAGGCCGAGGCGGCGACGCCGGGCTTGATGGGG
>DATLHN010000095.1:0-1911 GCA_035539875.1 Armatimonadaceae bacterium | reverse complement strand
CGGCCCACCTGCGCGTCCAGCAGCGTGATCTCCCCGAGGTAGCGGCCCACCACGGGCTGCCACTGCTCCCACGTCCAGGCGTCCGTGCCCCAGCGCAGGCGGGTGCGCCGCTGCGCGTCCGGCTTGTCCACGAGCGGGTCCGGGAACGACGGCCACGGCGGGATGCTCTCCGGCGGGTAGAGCGAGGCGAACGGCTCCGGGACGACGTTCGGCAGGTGCGGCTCGGTCGGATCCCAGCGCACGAAGAAGGGGGCGTCGCCCTTCGCGCCGCGCTCCTCCAGTATCCGCAGCACGTGGTCCGCCTGCCAGCCGAGCGCCGACTGCTCCGGCGAAATGTGCGCGTCGGTCTCGCCGAACCAGCCGTTGGCGCGCGGCTGTGGCGGCAGCCCCTCGTCCTCGCGCCACTTCTTATAGGCGTGGTACGGTACGAACTCCTCCACCCCGTGATCGGTCGGCCCGCCGACCACCTCGTTGTGGAACTTGCCGACGTGCGCCACCCGGTACCCGGCGTCCGCGACCAACTGCGTCAGCACCGGCAGGGACGGGTCGGCGCTCTGGAACGCCTCGGTCGTCGGAATCGTGACGCACTTGTGGGTGGTCGCCCACGCGCCCGTCTGGAGACAGGCCCGCGCCGGGGAGCAGACCGGGTTTGGCGTGAACGCGTGCGAGAAGTCCACGCCCTCGCGCGCCAGCCGGTCGAAGTTCGGCGTCTTCAGAAAAGGGTGCCCGTGCGCGCCGAGGCAGTCGTAGCGGTGCTGATCCGCGTGGATGAGCAGGA
This sequence comes from Armatimonadaceae bacterium, assembly GCA_035539875.1. Lineage (GTDB taxonomy): Bacteria > Armatimonadota > Armatimonadia > Armatimonadales > Armatimonadaceae > CALEKU01. Next base: position 1,133 of record DATLHN010000095.1, on the reverse strand, counting down.
TGTTGGGGCGGGGAGGCATCGCGTATAGGGTTCGGCGGGGGAGACCCCACGACCTGCGCCGGGAGGGTGTCGCCGGTTTCCGATACAATGCGAGCGTGACGACGGATGGGAAAAATGGGGCGCGAATCGTCCCGGCGGACGAGGGGATGAACGAGGCGGTCGTGCGGCTGCGCACGGGGAAACTGGTCGCGCTGCCGACCGAGACGGTCTACGGACTCGGCGCGGACGCCCGGAACCCGGACGCCGTCGCGCAGATCTTCGCCGTCAAGGGGCGGCCCGCGACCAACCCTCTGATCGTCCACGTCGCCGACGCCGACGCGGCGCGCGCGCTGGCGGGGGCGTGGCCGGACGCCGCCGAGAAACTCGCCGCCCGGTTCTGGCCCGGCCCGCTGACGCTCGTGGTGCCGAAGACGGACGCCATCCCCGACGTCGTGACCGCGGGCGGGGCGACGGTCGCCTTGCGGGTGCCCTCCCACCCGGTCGCGCTGGAATTGCTGCGCCGCTCCGGCGTGCCCGTCGCCGCCCCCTCGGCGAACCGCTCCGAGGAGGTTTCCCCGACCCTGGCGCAGCACGTCGCCGACTCGCTCGGCCCCTACGCCGATGACCTGCTGATTCTGGATGGGGGGCGTTGCGAGGTCGGCCTCGAATCGACGGTTCTCGACGTCACGTGCGACCCGCCCCGCGTCCTGCGCCCCGGCATGGTAACGGCTGTCCTGCTCCGCGAGATCGTCGGGGAAGTCTCGAACGGCGCGGCGGCCGGGGCCGGACCGGCGCGCTCGCCCGGCCAGAGGGAGCGGCATTACGCCCCCCGCAAGCCGGTCGTGGTGGTTCCGAGGGAGCAGCTAAAGGCGAACGCCCAGCCCGGCGATTCCGTTATTCCACTGCACTGGAAGGGGATGTATTCGACGTTCGATGGTGGCGGTGGTCTCATCGACAATGACCGTACCAACGCGCCCGAGAAGTACGCGGCAAGTCTGTACTTCTGGTTGCGCTTCTGGGATCAGAACCCCACAACCAGGCGCATCGTCGTGGAAGAGCCGCCCCACGGCCCGGAGTGGGAAGCGATCCACGACCGGCTGCGGCGGGCTGCGGCAGCTCCGGGGGGCGGGGAGCGATGAACGCCGACGTGGTCG
>DATLHN010000094.1:0-8109 GCA_035539875.1 Armatimonadaceae bacterium | reverse complement strand
GCGAACTCGCTGTCGTCGTTCCAGTAGGCGTCGAACGTGGCGACGATCTTCGCCCAGAGGTGCGGCGATTCGTACTGACTGATCTTGACGTTCCACTCCAGCCCGTCCGTCATCGCCGGGTCCGACAGGTTGGACGACCCGATGTACGCGGTCCCGAACCCGCTGTCGCGGTGGAACAGGTACGCCTTCGCGTGGAGCCGGGTTCGCTTCGTGTCATAGGAGACCCGCACCTGTGCGCCGGGCAGGTCGCGTAGGAAGTCCACCGCCCGCTGGTCGGTCGCGCCGGTGTACGACGTCGTCACCAGTCGCAGCGGCCTCGCGCGCGTTTCCGCAAGCGTCCGCAGTTCTCCCGCGAGGACGCGCACGCCGCTCCACTTGATGAACGAGCAGAGCATGTCGACCCGGTCCGCAGTCGCGATCTCCGCCTTCAACTGTGAGAGCAGGGTCGGGTCGCGGCGGGCACCGGTGAGGAGGCAACTCGCCGACAGCGGGGTGGTGGGACGCGCAGCGGCGGCATCCCCGCCCGCGTGCCGGATCGCCATCAGGCGCGCGGCCGGCTCCGGCGGCAGCAGCGCTGCTTCCGATTCCGGTTCCGACAGTGCGAGCAGACGGTTGCACAACGCCACCTGCCGCGTCATCCGCGCCGCCTCGTCGCCTCCCGGTTTTTCCGCCTCCGCGCGCAAGGCGCGGGCGATGCGGCCCGCCAGATAGCGCGCCAGCACGTCGTGGCTGTCGCCGGGGTCCAGCGGCGCGGTTACCGCCTGTAGTCCGCCGGAGCGCTCCAGCGATTTCAGCGTACGCGCCAGTTCGTCGTCCAGAACCTGTTCGTAAAGCCCGATGGGGAGTTGGGGTGTGATCTCCGCGTGCTTGCTCATAGGCACGTAGTTCACGTCGTGCCCGTCAATCTCCTTCGGCTACCGGGCGGCCGATACCGACGCAGCGGATGCGTTCCTCCGCGTCACTCAGTCGGCGTGCGGCACTAGGGTTCGGGGTCGTAGCCGAGGAGGCGGACGAGGTCGGCGCGGTCCTCGGCGCGGCCGGAGGCGTAGTCGTCCGCTTCGACGGCGGTGTGGGGCTCGGGGTACGCGCTCTGCGTCCAGCGGAGCGCGCGGGCGAAGACGGCCTCGGCCCGGGCGCGGTTGGCGGGCGTCACCCCGTCGGCCACGATGGCTTCGAGGTGGCGGCGGTAGAACTGCCCGAGCGCGACCGCGCCGTAGATGGAGTCGTCCGCCGTGGTCACGGCGCGGTCGGCGTCGTCGTACCGGCCCTCGGCGAAGAGGCGCTCGGCCTCGGCCATCGCGGGGGCGCGCTTGCGCTCGAGGCTCTCGCGGAAGAGGTCGTACGGGTCCTTCGGCATGCGCGTTCGGTACTTCTGCGCCGCGAGGAACGCGCCGAGGGCGCGCAGGTCCTCGTCGCCGATCTTGCCGCGGAAGGCGGGCATCTTCGAGCCGGGGTTGTGGACCTTCGGGTCCTGGACGTGGGCCGCGAGCCACTCCGCGGTGTGCTCGGCTTCCGCGCCGACGTGGGTGAGGTCGGGCGCTTTGCCGCCGCCCGTGCTGCCGAGCTTGTGGCAGTTGCCGCAGTTGTTCGCGGTGAAGACGGCCTGCCCGCGCGTGACGAGGGCGGCGTTGTCGGCAGCGGCGGCGGGCGCGCCCGCTCCGCCCGCGCCGCTGCCGCCGGGCTGCGAGCAGCCCGCGCCCGCGGCGAGCGCGAGCAGCGCGACGAGGGGCAGGGCCGGGAGCAGCAGCGGGAGCGCGGCGCGCGGCGTCGCCGCGATTGTGCTACGGTAGTCGTTTTTCATGACGGCTTATTCCCGAGACCCGCGCCGTTTCCCTGCCGGATCCGCGCTACTCCAGGCGCTCCAGTTCGTCGAGCGTGCGGTCCAGCGTCGCCAGGGCGTCGGAGACGAACTTGGGGTCGCGCACGTCGATCCCGAGGAAGCGGCGCAGGAGCGCGTCGGGCGTGTCGTCGTGGCCGTTCTTCATCAGGGCGACGTACTTCGGGACGAACGCCGCCGGGTCGCGCCGGAGCCGCTCGTAGCAGGCGAGCGAGATCAGGCTCGCGTAGAGGTAGTTCACCACGTAGTTCGGCGCGTTGTAGTAGTGCGACACCTCGATCCACCGGTCGCGCATCTCGGGCGCGTCGGCGTACCAGTGGCTGAACCGGCCCTTGTGCTTCGCGGTGAGGGCGTCCAGCCGGTCGGCGGTAAGCTCCTCGCCCCCCTTCACGAGGCGGTAGACTTCGTGCTCCAGCCCGGCATCCCCGGCGATCCCGAACGGGTACATCGCCTGCGACAGGAACCGGCCCAGGTAGTAGCGCCGCCGCCCGGGGTCGGCGGACGTGCGGTACAGGTGGTCGGCCAGCAGCAGTTGATTGAGCATTCCGAACGACTCGGTGAAGAATCCGGGGCCGTTCGCGTACGAGGGCAGGACGCCGCCCCGTCCCATCAGCTCGAAGTGGACCGCGTGGCCCGCCTCGTGCGCCAGCAGGCTGACGTCGCCGAAGTAGCCCTCGAAGTTGCTGACGAACACGATGCTGGTCTGCGACCCCGGGAAGCCCCAGCCGGTCGAGAGGCTCGCGCGGTTGCGCTCCCCGGCCGCGACGTCGAAGCGGCCGTTCTTCGGGTCGAGCACGGCGGCCAGCTCCTTCGCGTACTCCGGGCCGAGCGGAGCGAGCGCGGCGCGCGTGGCGGCCACGGCCTCGTCCACGGTGAAGCGCGGCTTCGGCTCTCCGGGGATGGGCGCGGCCAGGTCCCACGGCTCGACCTTCCCCAGCCCTAGCTTACGGGCGATCCGGGCCTCGTTGATCCGCTCGTGGCGCTTCGGCAGCGCGGCGGCGTCGGGGGCGGCGAGGGCGTCCAGCAGCTTCTGCGCCTCCTCGGGGCGGACGTGGAGGTCGAAGAGCGACTGCGCGGTGGCGTCCGGGAAGCGGCGCAGGGTGGCCAGGCGGTTGCGCGCCCGGGCGAGGCGGGTGAGCGCGAACGCCTGGAGGTCGCGGTGCGCCGCATACCCGGCGTGCAGCTTGCGCCACCCCTCCTCCCGCACGGCGCGGTCGGCGCTGTCCGCGATGGAGGCCCGCTGCCGGTAGGCATCTCTATCCCCGCCGCCGTCGGGCAGCGCGACCGTGCCCCACTCCGTGCGGTCGGTGAGCCGCTGGTGGAGCTGGCCCTGCCAGCCGCCGACGAGGGGGGTGAGCGCGCCGAGCAGCTCCTCCTCCTTGAGCGAGAGCGCGTGCGGCGCGCCGCGGCGCGCCTCCTCCAGCGCGTAGCGGTAGGGCCGCAGGCGCGGCTCCTTCTTGAGGTATTCCTGCGCCCTTGCGGCGGAAAGGTCGCGCAGCTCGCGCTCCAGGAACGCGACGCGCGGTCCCATGCGGGCGGGAAGCTCGGCGGCGGTCGCGGCGCTCCGGGCGTCGGTGGTGTCGAGGAGGTAGCGCAGGTGACGGTAGATGTAGAGCCGCGCCCCGAGCGCCTGCGTCCGGTCGGAGAGGGTCAGCGCGCGCAGGAGGTTCGCGGGCGACGCCGCGACCTTCCCCTTGAGCTTTTCCAGCTCGGAGACGGCGGCGAAGAGTTTGGCGCGGTCCGCCTTCTCGGCGGCGTCGCTCTTGTAGTACACGCGCGCGAAGTCGATCCGGCGTCGCGACGCGTCCCCCGCGCCCGCGCCCGCGCTCGCTACCGCCCCGCCGGTGGGCTTCGCCACCGCGCCCGTCGCCTGCCCTGCCGCTTCCGGCGTTGCCAGCGGCGCAATGGCTACCGCCGCCACCGCCGCCGAAGCAACCGCCCGCCACCCCCGCGTCCCCGTCGCCATGAATCCCCCCGTCCGCTCTCGCAACGGCCGTGTGGCCTTCGCTCAGATTGGACGGCGGGGGGCGTGTGCCCTGCCGGGGGCGAGAGTCCGGTGAGAGAAATCCGAGGGAGAAGCCGCGCCTAGCGCGGCTTCGGCCAGGCGTTGCGCGCGCCGTGCGCGCCGATCGCCTCCAGTTCGTCCATCGTCAGGCCGAAGCGGCGGCGGATCGGCTCTTTGTAGCGCTCGTGGACGCCGTGCGCGAAGCCGGCCGGGAGCGATGCGCCGGAGGCGGTGGCGGCAGCGACGTCCGCGGTTGCGTTGCGGTCCGCGGCGACGTACGACGTGTAGATCTCGTAGAGGACCGGCTCTTCCAGGCGGCCGGCGACCGCGGCGAACGCTGCCGCGTCGGCCGGGGACGAAAGGTGGCGTTCGCCGCCCGCCCGGCCGGCCGCCGGCCGGGCGCGTTCGCCGGTGCTGAGCGACGGGTCCGGGGCGGGGCTGCTGCTGCTGTAGCGCGCGCCCTCGCGGCTGTCGCTGACGGCCCGGAAGGCCTGCGGGACGAGGACCGTGGAGAGCGCGGTGATGGCGACCACGCAGCCGAGGATCGGCCAGGTGAGGTCGCGCGGCAGCGGCGGAGCCGGGGGTGGCGATGCGCCGCCTTCCGGCGAGGGCGGGGTCGCGCCGTCCGTCACCTCGTCCGTCCGACCATCGTCTTTTGGCACCGAGCGCATGCGATAACTCTCCCAAATCCGTCGGCGCGACACGGTCGCGCCGCTCGTACCGCTTTCGGGCGATTCCCGTGAGATCGCGGAAAGCAAGGTCCGTGCCCGAAATGCTCGCGCGGGCGGGTGCGCCGGAGGCATGCCGGTTCTGTGACCGTTGGTTTCCCTCTGGACTACACTGTACCACCCGTTTGGTCGCTTCTGGGTATTTTTTCTCGGGGCGTTTCCGCCCCCTGCATCGCGCCTGTCCGAGGCGACGTTCGACGGCGGGTACGGCGCTTCCTGCCCCTGTGGATTATCTGACAGCCACTGTGTCCAAATCTCACCAGAACGGGACCGGCCGAAATCCGTGCCGGACGGGGTATACCCTACTTCACGTCGGTCGAGGAGAAAGGAATCTGCACGACTATGGGCACGATCAGAGCGAAAGACGGGACGCAGCTTTTCTACAAGGACTGGGGGACGGGCCGGCCGGTCGTCTTCTCCCACGGCTGGCCGCTGAGCGCGGACGCCTGGGACGCGCAGATGGTGTACCTCGGAGAGCGGGGCTGCCGGGTCATCGCCCACGACCGGCGCGGGCACGGCCGCTCGGAGCAGACCTGGGACGGCAACGACATGGACACGTACGCCGACGACCTGGCGGCGCTGATCGAGGCGCTCGACCTGAAGGAGGCGGCGCTCGTGGGCCACTCGACCGGCGGGGGCGAGGTCGCGCGCTACGTCGGTCGCCACGGCACGGCGCGGGTGGCGAAGGTCGTCCTGCTCGGCGCGGTCCCGCCCCTGATGCTCAAGACCGAGGCGAACCCGGGCGGCCTGCCGATCGAGGTCTTCGACGAGATCCGCGCGGGCGTGCGCGCCGACCGCTCGCAGTTCTTCAAGGACCTCACCATCCCGTTCTACGGCTACAACCGGGAGGGGGCGAAGGTCTCCGAGGGCGTGCGCGACGCGTTCTGGCTCCAGGGGATGCAGGCGGGGATCAAGCCCGCGCTCGACTGCATCAAGCAGTTCTCCGAGACCGACTTCACCGAGGACCTGAAACGCTTCGACGTGCCGACGCTGGTCGCGCACGGCGACGACGACCAGATCGTGCCCATCGACGCGTCCGCGCGCCGCACGGCGGAACTGGTGAAGGGGGCGACCCTGAAGGTCTACCCGGGCGGCTCGCACGGACTGGCGGTCACGCAGGCCGACGAGTTCAACGCCGACCTGCTCGCCTTCATCGAGGGATAAATCGAGGGATAAGCGGCGTCACTCGCCGATGTCCTCCTCAGTCCCCGCCGGGGGCCAGCAGAAAAGCTCGCCCTCGGTGGCGACCGCCTCCAGCATCAGGTCCGGGGAGAAGAGGCCGCGTCCGAGCAGCGCGTCCACGAGCTCCTTGCCGCCGTTCGCCTCCGTGGGGATGACGTAGCTCTCCGCGCGGCCGGTGGTGAAGAGGTACAGCTCGTCGGACTCGAACGGGCCGCCGGTGAGGTAGCAGACGCGGACGATGTCGCCCCAGGCGATCTCCTCGGACCACGACACCCCGCCGGGCGGGGACGCGCCGAAGGTCAGTCCGTGCTCGTCGCACCGCACGCGGAACCACGCCTCCAGCGGTTCCGGGTGCGCTCCGGGCTCCGGACCCTCGCTGTCGCTCCCGCCGCCCGGCGCCGCTGCCACGTCCTCTGCCACGTCCTCTGCCATGATGCCCGTCTCCTTTGTCGTTTCGAGGGGCGTCCCGCCCTGCCGGTCGATCGCGCCCGCGACCACGTCGGCCCGGGGATTCGCGCCGCTCGCGATCAGCGCCCGGGCGATGCCCGGCTGCCGCCAACGCGCGGCCGTCTGGAGCAACGACGCCCCGGTCGCCTCGTCCCGCGCGTCCGGATTCCCGCCCTGCGCCAGGTACTCCCGGAGGGTCGCCCCGTCGCCGTCGCGGATCGCCGCCGTCAGCGCCGCGGCGCGATACTCCCGGCCCGGCGGTGCGGGTCTGCCGAGCGCCGCGCGGGCCGCCTCGACGTGCGCGGACGCCCGGCTGCTGTCGCCGAGCAGGGCGTAGCGGCTCCGCGGTGTCGGCGCGAGGTCCTTGAGCCGACTCCCGTACTTCCGCTGGAGGATCGCCGCTACCTCGTCGAACCGCTCGTAAACCTCCCAGCCGGTCGTCTCGCGCCAGACCACCCGCTCGCCGTGCCGGACGATCGTGTCGGCGTCCTCCTGGTCCCACGTCAGGAGCAGTTCCGGTCCGTCGAGGTCCGGAAGCTGCCGGGGGGAGTACAGTACCCGCGCCGCGTCGTCCACGAGCACAGCTTTCCGCGCCGATCCCGCGAAAGCCTCCCCGGGGGGCGGAAAGCTGCCCGAAGAGGGCTTTTCCCCGCGCGGGCGGAAGATAACCGCAAAGCACTTTCCCGAAAGGACGGGTCACTTACCATGCACATACTTTACGCGACCGACGGCTCGGAAGGGGCGCTGGCGGGCGCGCGCTTCCTGAGCGCCCTGCCTCTGGCGGCGGACACCCGGATACGGCTGCTCACGGTCGTCCCGAACGAGGGGGACGACGGCGAGCCCGCGCTGACCGCCGCGGAGGAGGGATTGGGCGGCCTCGCGCCGGGCGTCACCATCACCCGGGAGACGCGCCGCGGGAACGCGGCGGAGGGGGTGCTCAAGGCGTGCGACGAGGAGTCGCCGGACCTGATCGTGATGGGGACCCGCGGCCTTTCGGCGATCCCGCGATTCTTCCTCGGCAGCGTGGCGGAGCGGGTGGCGCGGCACGCGCGAAGCCCGGTACTCCTTGCGCGCCCGCTACGCGGAGCCCTGGACCGGGTCGTTCTCGGCGTGGACAGCTCGGAGCGCGCCGTGCAGGCGGCGACGTGGCTCCAGGAACTCCCGCTTCCGGAGGGCTGCGAGGTCCGGCTGGTCACGGCGGTGACGTCTCAGGAGGCGGTCCAGTCCTCGCGGGCCATGCGGATGCCCGCGGTCGCCGCCGACGTCCGCAACACCGTCGCCCGGGAGCGCGCGGACGCGCAGGAGCGGCTAAAGGCGCTCGCGGAGTCGTTTGCCGCCTCGGGCCGCGCGAAAACCTCGACGGAGCTGCGCGAGGACGACCCGGCGTCCGGCCTTCTCGCGGCGACCGAGGCGTGGCAGGCCGACCTGCTGGTGGTGGGGGCGACGGGCCTTTCGGGCGTGGACCGCTTCCTGCTCGGCAGCGTCTCCGAGAAGGTGCTGCGCTACGCCCAGTGTTCCGTGCTCGTCGTGCGCCGCCCGCCCGAATAGGGTTAGGCCGCTCGGGGGGCTGTCGGCCGGACGGCGTACAACCACGGCTACACCTACGACGGCTCGGGCAACCGCGTGACGAAGACGGTCGGGGGCGTCACGCCCACCGATACATGGCAAGCCAGACGATAAAGCCCGGCGGGACGGTCAGACGAAACGTCGAGAGCACGCCGATAACTGGCGGATGCAACTGTGGAGATCGCAGCCGTTGCCAATACGACTGCGCGTTTAGACGACCGCGTTCAATTAAAGATAGGTAACCGGTCCAACTACCCCCGACATGGGCGAGGAAGCAGGCTCCTTCCTCGCCCTGTCCTTCATCCTGACCTATCGATTCTATGTACCTACATCACAAGCGTCGG
>DATLHN010000093.1:0-1572 GCA_035539875.1 Armatimonadaceae bacterium | reverse complement strand
CAGGTGGCAGGTCGGGTCGCCGGGGGCAGGAGGGTGGCGCAGGCGGCGCAGCAGAAGCTCCGCGGCGCGCTCGCCGACGCTCTCGAAGGGCAGGTACATGGTCGTCAGGCGCGGCGCGCGGTGCGAGAGGCGGTCCAGGTCGTCGAAGCCGACCACGGAGACGTCCTCGGGGACGCGCTTCCCGGCGCGGGCGAGCTGTTCGATGAAGGCGTTCGCCGAAGCGTCGTTGACCGCGAAGACGGCGGTCGGGGCGTCCGGCCCCCCGGAGAGGATCTTCTCCAGCAGCGCGGCCTCCCCGCCGACGAGCGACGGGTCGGGGGCTATGCCTCCCTGCCGAAGGGCGTCGCGGTAGCCCTCGTGGCGCTCGCGCACCGGCACGGAGTCGCCCTCCCGGCACTGGTCCATGTGGGTCAGGTGCGCGATGCGCCGGTGGCCGCACTGTACGAGGTGGGTCACCGCCTCCCGCGCGCCTGCCCGGTTGTCCACGCCCACGAAGTCGCAGGGCGGCGCGCCGGGCGAGGCGGGGAACCGGTCCACGAAGACCACGGGGATGCGGGCGGCGCGCAGCCTCTCCAACACGGGCAGCGTGGCGTCGCCGCCGATCTGCCAGAGGATCACGCCCGCGATGCCCTCGCGCGCCACCACTTCCAGGATGCGCCGCTCGCTACCCGCCCGGAGTGTGTCGGCGCGCTCGGACTGTACGCCGCCGAGGGAGTCGAAGACGATCAGGCGATAGGGGGACTCCTCGCGCTGGAGGGTGCGCTGGATGCCGTACTGAATGCTGTAGGCCGCGGGGAAGGTCAGGTCCATCGGCATGATCGCGGCGATGGCCTTGAGCGCCGGGGCGGAGACTCCGAACGGCGCGGGCGGCGCGCTCCCGGCGGGCAGCAGGCGCGCGACGCGCGGCCGGTGGCCCGGCTCGCGGGTGATCCAGCCATCGTCGGCGAGCTTCTGGAGGGCGGCGCGCACCATCGGGCGGCTGACCCCGACCTCGTCCACGATCTGCCGCTCGGTGGGGAGGAGGCTCCCGGGGGGGTATGCGCCGTCGGCGATGCGCGCCCGCAGCGCGCGCTCGGCCCGCTCCTGCGCGCTGTACAGCGAACGCGCCGACGCCGTCGCCGTTCCCGCCGTCGCCGCCTCGCCGTCACCGCCATTGCGTGTGTTGAATTCCGTCATCGCTGCCTGTGCTCTTCCCGTCGTCCCGGCCCGGACGTTACCACCGCTTTACCAGACTCGCCCCTGCCCGCTCTCGTACTCGAAAAGCGTACCATGTTTGCGGCGATATTGTCAAAATATGGTCAATAAGTGACGCCCAGGACGGCCCGGGAAGGGAAAGTCGCGCCGGTTAGGCCGGAACTCTATGCTCAGTCGTCGCGCCCCTTCCGCTTCTCCGCTTTCTTTTCGCGCTTCTGGCGGTCGCGCTCGGCCTTCTCCGCGCGCTTCTCCGCCCGGTCGTCCCGGTTGTCGTCTTCCTCGTACCGGTCGTCCTCGTAAGCGGGTCGGGCGGCGGACGCTCCGTCCGCCGGGGTCGCGCCGGAGGACTCGGGCGCGGGCGCGACGCCGAAGCCGCCC
>DATLHN010000092.1:0-6548 GCA_035539875.1 Armatimonadaceae bacterium | reverse complement strand
CTCGCGCATCAGGTCCCCCGCCCGCTCGTCGGCGGTGAGGTAGTAGAAGATGCGCCGGTAGGCGGCGGTGCTGACGCGCGGCTGCTTGGAGGAGTCGCCCCAGTGCTGGACGTTGTGGCGGGAGCCGAACCCCTTGAAGCGCCCGAGGTGGTGGACGTCCACCTCGCCGGTATGGCGGGTCATGGCCTCGGCCATGCGGTAGACGTCGGCGCGGCCGGTGCGCAGGAACGAGTACCAGAGCCAGAGGTCGGGCGACAGCTCGGAGTTGGCCCAGGCGAACCCGCCGACGTCGTAGCGCCACTCGTGGCGGTCGGGGTCGTAGGAGTGCATGACGTCGCCGAAGTCCCAGAAGCCGTACCAGCGGCGCTGCTCGATCTGCCCCTTGTAGAGGCCGAGGAGGTGGTCTAACTGTTCCTCGATCGCCTTCCGGGCGGGCGTGGAGCGGTCGGCGGGGGCCCAGAGCGGGCCGAAGACGCCCGCGGCGTGGAGCCGCTCGGGGCGGCAGACGAGCACGGGCGGGTTGCGCACGGCCTCGGCGAGGGCGACAGTGCGCTCCCGGGCGGGCGTCGCGTCAAGCGCCCAGAGGGTCATCTCGCTGGTGCGGGCGACGCCGTGCGGGGTCCCCCACCCCTTCTCGTAGTCCTCGTAGGTAACCTCCAGCCCTTGCAGTTCCTCCGGGTGCGTCTCCATGCCCATGCCGTCGTGGTAGAAGCGCAGGTCCATCGCGGGGGCGTCCGGGGACCAGAGCCAGAGGGTGACGTCGGCGAGGTCGGAGGCGGCGTCGCGGACGTCGAGGCGGGTGGGGTGGCGCTGCCAGAAGTCGCGCAGGCCGAAGGCGAGTCCGCCCGAGGGACCGCCGACGTAGCCGAGGCCGGAGGCGCGGCCGCCCGCGGCGGCGTGGACCCACCCGTGCCCGGCCTGCGTGCGCTTGCGGATCTGGAAGGCGTCCGCGGCCACCTGCGAGAGGGTGAAGTCGCCCCAGGCGGGGATCAGGTCGAGGCGGGTGCGGACGGCATCCGGGAACTGCCCGGCGGACGGGGTGGCGCGCCCGGCGACCTGGGCCGCGCGGGCGTCGGGACCCGGGTCGCGGCGCAGGCCGGTGAGGCCGCGCACCGCCTCGGCAAAGAGGCCGTCGCCCTCGCCCGCGAAGCGGACGTGCCGGTCGTGCAGGGCGTCGCGCATCGGGACGCGGACGCGCAGGCCGAGGCCGCGGATGAAGTCACGGCTCTCGTCGCCGTCGAAGACGAAGGAGTGGACCACGCGGACGGCGTCCCCGCCCGCGTGGAAGTAAAGGCGGACGGTGAACGGAAGCCAGCCGCGCCCGGCGGGGCCTTTGTGAACGCCGTCGAGGCGGACGACGGCGCGCAGCGGCCCGCGCTGCTCCAGGGTGGCGCGAGTGGTCTCGCCGGTAAAGGACTCCTGGCGGACCGTCCCAGCCTCTGCGTCCAGATCGGGACGGTCCTGGCGCAGGCAGACGAGTCGGGCGTCGCGGGCGATTTCGCGGTCGCCGCGCGTGATCGAGGCGATGAGCGCGGCCCCCTTGCGCGGGACGCGGCAGCGGACGACGCCGGTATCGACCTCGAAGGCGTCGGCGCTCTCGCGGACGGAGAGGGCGGGCGACGGCGCGGCCGCGGCTGCGGCGACGGGTTCGAGCCGGTAGGAGGCGGGCGGAGCGTCGGCCGGGCCGAGGGCGTGTGCCGTCCACTTCAGGGAGCCGTCGGGCCAGGTGGCGAGCGGCCAGGTCTGGACGGACACGGGGTCGCCGCCCGGGGTCCGCAGGGCGAACGCCTGGCCGGGGCGCACCGCGCCGCGCGGCCAGGGCACGCCGAGGGTGACACCCGCGGCGATCTCCTTCGGCGGCGCGCCGCCGAGCCAGTGGAGCGTGGTGGCGGGCGTGTCGGCGGCGGCGGCGGCGGCGGCCTCATCGGACAGGCGGACGGCCGTGCCCGCGGCGGCAGCGGCGGCGATGGTGGTCTTCATGAACGTGCGTCGCGTGATCGGGATCGTGTCCATCGTCGTAGGTGGAACGGGGGGCGACGCGCGTCAGGCCGCGCCCGCCGGTCAGTCGGCGGGCGCGGCCCGGGGGAGCGCGGCGCTCGTCGGAGCGGCAGCCATCGTCAGTCGAGCGTCGTCCTATATGGGGCTGAAGGTGAGGTTGATCCCGGGGTACTCGGTCCCGGCGGCGCGGGTGTTCGTCTGAGCGTTCACCTTGTTCTGCGCGGTTACGCCGCTGGAGACGGTGCGCCCGCGCGCCCACTTGGAATGCCCGTCGCCGCACAGGAAGTTCGACCCTTCGTTGTGGCGCGCGAGGCCCAGGCGCGGGGCGCTCTGGTCGGTGAAGTTGCGCTCGGGGAAGCCGATGGGGCCGGTGCGGTACTGGCCACGGGCGAGGCCGCCCGCGCTGCCGCCGGTCGCCACGATGGGGCCGCTCGCCGCCGGGGCGCGGCCGTCGAGCGCGGACATGTCGCGCACGTACCCGTCGTTGCCGGAGACCTCGACCAGGGCGACCGTCATCGCCGGCTTAGTGAGGTCCTGGTCGGCGATCTGGGCCAGGTTGGCGTTCATGGCGTAGGACATGACCGTGTTGTTGGGCGCGCCCGTGGGAACCGTGGTGTCGTCGCTGGGGCAGGCGAACAGCCCCTCGTTCTTGACGTACGGGTAGACCGACTGGGCCCAGCCGTGGCCGCCGGGGTAGGGGGAGCCGCTGGAGGGGGTGATGTACCGGCCGCACGGCCAGGTCTCGTCGTAGTCCTGGACGTACATCATCAGGCCGAGGCCGATCTGCTTGGTATTCGACAGGCAGGCGGTCTGTCGCGCCTTCTCCCGGGCCTTGGCGAAGACGGGGAACAGAATGGCAGCCAGGATCGCTATGATGGCGATGACAACGAGAAGCTCAATGAGCGTGAAACCGCTGCGGGCACTCTCGGAAACGGAAATCCGTCGATTCATGAACGGGGCTCCCCCTTCGGAACTTTCGGCATCGACAAACGGCGGGATCGGAGCCGTCACGGCTCAATCAACCGGTTTATGGCTTATAGTGTAATCGATTTTGGCGATTTGTCAACGGTCATCCGGGAAAAAGTTCCGGAGGTGGCGTGCTTTCGCGCCTGGTCGCGGCAAGCTCGCGCGCCCCGATCAGGCGGTACGCCTCGGCGAAGGCGATCAGGAGGAAGAGTCCCACGCTCCAGCCGCCGACGACGTCGGAGAACCAGTGCCCCCCGACGTAGACGCGGCTGAGGCCGACGAGGAGCGCGAGCGCGATCATGAGCGCGCCCACGAGCGCACGGCCCCGCGGGGACGGGAGCATGACGTAGGCAAAAAAGCCGATGAGGCCGAAGAAGAGCGCGGCCGACATGGCGTGTCCGGAGGGGAAACTGGTGCCGCTCGCCGCTGCCAGGACGTCCACCAGGTCCTGATCGGCCGAGGGGCGCGGCCGGCGGGCGAGCATTTTCAGCGCAAAGTTGAGGGGGTGCCCGGCGAGCAGCGCGGTGCCGAGCAGCAGGGCGGCGCGGGGGCGTCCCTGTCGGAGCAGCAGCGCGCCGAGGGTGACGGCGACCGGCGCCATGACGGCGAATCCGCCGACGAAGGTGAAGAAATGCGCTGCGGCGTCGAGCGGGGCGCTGCGATAGCTCTGTATCGCGCGCGTGATGCGGACGTCGGTCGCGAGGATGCGTTCGCCGTTGCCGTCCCGGATCGCGTAGAGCAGCAGGCCGAAGGCGAGCAGCAGCGCGATCATTACCGCCAGCGCGCCCGCCTCGCGGCGGCGCGCGAGGGCGACCTGCCCCCAGGACCACTTTCCCTCGCCCGCGCCGCTGCCGCTCACAGGGTTTCCACCAGCACTTTCAGCGCGCCGGGCTGCGCGGTAATGGTGACCGGCGTCGTGCCCACCACGCGGTCGTCGCAGTGGACGTTCATGCGGTGGCCCGACTCGATGCGCACCTCACTCGCGCGGACCATGGACACCTTCTCCAGGCTTTCGTGTACCTGGGCGCGCATGGCGCGCAGGTACGGCAGCAGCTCGCGGCGGTGGAGGTCGCCGACCACGACCGTGTCGAGCAGGCCGTCGGTCACCTTCGCGCCCGGGGCGACCGGGATGGCGTAGGCCATCCGGTAGGAGTTCGCGGCCTCGCAGAGCACGGCGCGCTCGGAGTACAGTTCCCCGTCGATGAACAGGCGGATGCGGCGCGCGCGCAGCGAGAGGACGAGCCGCGCGATGGCGTAAGCCGCGCGGAAGATGTTCTTGTTCGTCCCCTTCCCGTAGATCGTGAGGGCGTCCGCGAAGAGGCCGACGCCCGCCGACTCCGTGAAGTAGCGCGCGGCCTTGCGGGTACTCCCGGTCTCCACGCGGCCGAGGTCCACCGCCCGCACCTCCCCGTCGACGAGGACGCGCAGCGCCGAGGGCAGGTCGGGCGGCAGGCGCAGGGCGGAGGCGAAGTTGTTGGCGGTGCCCTGCGGGATGATGCCGAGCGCGGTGTCCGTGTGGGCGAGTTCCTGGACGGCGTGGGCGATGGTGCCGTCGCCGCCCGCGACGGCGACGCGGGCGGCCTTTTCGGCGACCAGGCGGCGCAGCAGTCCGCTGGTCTCCTCCTTGGAGGAGGAGGTCACGATGTTGAGGTCCGCGCCGATGCTGTCGGCGAGCTGGCGTATCTGGTCGGCGTCCGCGGTGGCCTTGAGCGCGCCCGCGTTGGCGTTGAGGATCAGCGTGCAGGGCCCCGTACGCTTCGCGCGGACGTCCGACGGCTCCTCGATGGTCGCGCTCATGCGGGACGCACCTCCCCCACCGCCGCCGACGCGGTCGGCGTGTCCTCCCCCTCCTTCGCTGCCGCGGCCCCCTCTTCCACCAACTCCTTTTCCTTCGCGCCGCGCCAGGCGAAGAGGTAGACGAGGCCGCCGACGAGGGCGGAGAAGAGGACGGTCCCGAGGCGGAAGACGGTCACGGCGGCGGCGGCCTGGTCGAGCGAGACGCCGGGGGCGTGGTCGAGGACGCCGATCATGCCCGCCTCGGTGACGCCGACGCCGCCGGGCATGGCGGAGATGCGCCCGAGCATGGTCGGCAGAGCGAAGGCGAGCAGCAGGGTGGCGGGCGGGACGCTGGCGTCCACGCCGCGGAGCGCCAGATGCAGCGCGGTGAGCACGAGCGCGAAGGAGACGGCGGTGTTGGCGAGGCCGCCGAGCAGCAGTTTCGGCGTCGCCACCTGCTTGAACGACTCCTTGAACTCCTGCCAGCGGTCGCGCCATTTGAAGCGCCCCATCAGGCGGTCGATGACCCCCAGGAGCCAGGTCCGGCTCGCCTCGACCCCCAGGACGATGCTGACGGCGGCGAGGACCCCGAGGAGGATGAACACCGGGCGACGCGCGGACTCGAACCAGAGCGCGGCGACGAGGGCGCAAAGGAGGAACATGGCCTGATCGGTCAGGCTGGAGAGCGCGAGCGGCGCGGCGGTCTGCGCGGCGGGAATGCCCGCCTGCTTGAGCATCCCGGCGCGGGCCGCGCCGCCGCCGGGCAGGAGCGTACAGGACTGTCCGGCGAGATAGACCCGCACGAACATGCTGCGCGTGGCGTCCACCAGCTCGCGCATGAGCTGGGCGAAGCGCCAGCCCTTGACGAGGACGCTGGCGACGCCGAGCAGGCAGATGACCGGCGCGTACGGCCAGTAGAACCGGCTGATCGCGCGCGTAAACTGTTCGCCGTCGATGTATTTAAGTCCGGCCAGGATGAGGCCGCCGAGGACGGCGGCGTGCAGGACGTACTGGAGCCACTTGAATCGCATTTCCCCTCCGCTTTCTTGCTTGTACCCATTTCAGGGTCGGGAATCGCGGCGGCGCGGGGTGTGCTTTTCCCGACACTACGGCAGGTCGGAAACCCGGCGGACGTGCGCGCCTTTGGGGCGCATCAGGGTCGATGCGTACTGGCCGCGCAGGCCGAAGCCGAGGCAGCCGCGCATGCGGGCGAGGGATTTATAATAGTCGCCGTAGGGCCAGCCGGTGCCGCCGTTCCAGAGTTCGAAGGCGGAAAGCGCCTCGCAGTAGGCGTCGAAGACGTCGGTGGTGTCCACGTAGACGTCGGGCTCGTACCCCTCCATGTCCTCCCAGTTCTCAGAGTAGTAGACGGTAGGAATGTAGTGGGCGGGCTTTTCGCGCTCGATCCGCTTCAGCGCCGCGTAGAACAGGGCGTCGTTCGCGATGACGTGGGCGTTGCGGTGGTCCTTGTGGATGGAGTTCTGCCAGTGGGTGATGAGGATGGTCGGCTTGAGGTCGCGGATGATGTCGGCTACCTCGAACTTGAGGGCTTCGGTGACTTCGAGCGTGGCGTCCCCATAGGGCAGGACGATGGACTCGGCCCCGAGAAGGTCGGCGCACCGCTTCGCTTCGTCGATCTTCTGGCGGGCGTAGTCGTCCGCGCCGAGCGTCGGGTGCCCCTTCTCGCCGGGGGTGAGGCTGAGGATGGTGACGCGGTGCCCGGCGCGGGCGTACTTGGCGAGGATCATGCCCGCGCTGAGTTCCTGGTCGGCGGCATGCGCGCCGAGGGCGAGGACGTGCTGCCGGGG
>DATLHN010000091.1:0-3586 GCA_035539875.1 Armatimonadaceae bacterium | reverse complement strand
CTTCGGCCGATGCCGCCGCGCCGCCGGAGCAGAAAAACAGCAGGCAAAGCGCCAGCAACAGAGCCGCTCCGCCGCTCCCGCCGAACCATCCCATCGTCGCCATTTTCCGCACCTCGCCCCTCAACGGTTGAGAAAGTAAGCACCGATCCAGGTGTAGAGGAACCACGCGAGCAGGAAGATGCTCGCCACGCCCATGCCCGCGTTCAGCCCCGCCGTCGCCGTGACCGCCGCCGCGCCGAGCGCCAGCGCGATCAGAACGCCGGTGTAGACGCCGAGGACGATGCGCGGCGTCCCCGCGCGCGCGGAAAACACCCCCGAGACCGGTAGCAAGAGCATGCCGCTCCCGATGCCGAGCATCAGCAGCGCCGGGCTGTTCAGCGGAAAGGCGAGCAGGGTAAAGACGAGCGCGCCGAGCAGGCACGCCGCTACGCCGTTCGACGCCGCGATCTGGTCTTTCGAGAGCGCGAGCCGCCCGAACGGGTCGAGCCGCAGCAGAAGGTTGAAGAGCGGCTTAGAGGTCCACGTCAGGAAGACGAAAAGGCCGTAAAGGATGAGGACGGGTAAGACGTACGGCGCGAGCGCCGGGTTTTCCCGGGCCGCGGTGCGCAGCAGACGCGAGATCATCATCCCGCCGATGATGACGCCCCACTGCACCTGCGGCGTCAGGCTGCTCATCCAGAAGAAGTAGCGCAGCATTAGCCGGTAGACCGGGTTGCGCGCCTGGAGCGCCTCCACGATCCCCTGGCGCGCCCACTCCGAGCCGGGGTCCAGCCTTAGCGCCTCCCGGAAGCTTTCCAGCGCCTCCCGGTGCTTCCCCGCCTCCAGCAGCGCCCAGCCGCGGTTCGCGTGGGTAGTGGCGTTCTCAGGGTCGCGGGCGAGCGCGGAGTCGAGCGCGGCCCCGGCGGCGTCCCGCTGGCGCAGTTTCACCAGCGCCATCGCCCGCAGGTTGATGCAGTCCGTATCTTCCGGGTCGAGTTCGACGCCCCGCTCGGCGGCCTCCAGCGCCTCGCGCCAGCGGGACTGCGAGAACAGCGTCTGCGACAGCAGGCCCCAGGCGTCGGCGTCGGTCGGGTCGAGCCGCAGCGACTCGCGGATGGCGGCCTCGGCCTGTTTGGGCTTATCGGTCTCGCTGTAGACGGCTGCCAGTACGAAGTGGGCGAACGGCCAGTCGGGGGCGAGTCTGACCGTCTCCTGCGCCTGCTGGAGCGCCTCGACGCGCTTGCGCTCCTGGCGGCAGAGCGCGACGGCGAGCAGCCCGCGCGCGTAGGGCTCGTCGGGCGCGGCGGCGACGGCGCGGCGAAGCTCCTGCTCCGCCTGCTCGTGCCGCCCCTGCTCCATGAGGAATCGCGCCCGCTCGATCGCCTCCTGCTCCGGACTGACCCGACCGGCTTCCATCGTTTCGTCGCTCATCGCCGTGGGATTCCCCTCCCGTTTTTCGGGCGCGCGTTCCACTCCGCGGCGCGTCGCCCCCACCAGTTCTTTTCCGCGAGATAAAGGCGGCGCACTTCCGGGTCCAGCGCCACCCACCCCCGGTGACGACAATACAACATTACCGCCGCCCCCGTCAGTCCGAATGCCACGCCCGCGAGCGCCGCCGCCCAGAGCCGCTCGTCCGCCGGGAACGTCCCGCCCGGTAATACTCCCGGCGCGCAGGCAAGCGCCGCCGCCACCAGCGCGCCAATACCCGCGCAGCCGATCACTATCGTTAGCGCCACAACGCTCCCGCAGTCGTAGCAGTGCTCGATGATGTTCCGGAACGCCGTCTGCGCCCACACGTGTCTCGGATGCTGGCGCAGCGTATCGTGCAGCATCCTTACCGCCTCCGGGTAGCGTCGTTGCCGACAGAGCACATCGGACATTAAATTGCGACCGATTATGGACTCGGGATCGCGAGTGAGTGCGGCCTGCGCCGAATGCGCTGCTCCGACGATATCCCCTCGCGAAAGGGCAATGTGGGCAAAGAGCAGATCGACTGCCGCCCATTCAGGCGCGAGTCGCTTCGCCGTAGCGGCGGATGCCTTCGCCTTCTGAATCTGGCCGACGCGCATCTCTTTCTCGGCCTGTATCAGCCATGCCGCAGGTGAGGAAGGCCAGTTCCGTACGTAAGTACGCGCCACCTCCAGAGCGGTTTCGTCCCCCCGGTCACGAATTGCACGCATGCAGATCTGGAGCGCCCATTCGTTCGTCGGCTCCACCTCAGTCGCGCGAAGTGCAAACTCCAGAGCCTCCTTCGACGCCCCCATCACGAGGTGAAGATTGGCCGCCCAGCAGAGCGCCCGGACATCCTCCGGGGCAACACACAACAGCTGTTTCGCGAGTGCGATAGCGCCGTGATAGCGTCCCAGGTCGGCAAGCGCCTCCACCCGCGCAAGCATGTACCCGAGTTCGGCGTCCCGCTCGCTCTCCAAGAGGCTACAGCATCTTCCGGGAGCGGAGGTAGTCGATCAGGTCGTCGTAGGTGCCGCCCTCGTTGGCGAACAGGGCGTAGTTGCGCGCGGTGTCGAACCACGGGCGGACGCTCGCGCGCACCTCTTTCAGGGCGCGCTTGAAGTCGTCCATGCGGATGGGGCGTACCTTGCCCGTGGTCAGCGACTCCTCCATCGCGTTTTCCGCGGCGCTCTCGCAGACGTGGACGAGGTCCGCGCCCGAGTAGTCCTCGGTCTTGCCCGCCAGCCAGCCGAAGTCGATCTTTTCCAGCGGGCGGCCCTCGCAGCGGGAGCGCAGGATCGCCTCGCGCGCGGGTTGGTCCGGCGGCAGCACGAGCAGGGTGCGGTCGAGGCGACCGGGCCGTCTCAGGGCGGTGTCCACGTCCCAGGGGTGGTTGGTGGCGGCGAGGATGAACAGTCCCTCGTTGTCGGACTGGAGGCTGTCCATCTCCGAGAGGAGCTGGTTGACCACGTCCCGGGTGCCGGACTCGCGGCGCAGGCTGCGCTTGCGCCCCAGCGCGTCGATCTCGTCGAAGAAGAGGACGCAGGGGCGGTGGCGGCGCGCGTGCTCGAAGACCTCGTGCAGGTTGCGCTCGCTCTGCCCGATGTACATGTCCATCACGTCGGAAAGGCCGACGGTGACAAACCGCGCGCCCAGTTCCCCCGCGGTCGCCCGCGCGATGAACGTCTTTCCGCAGCCGGGCGGGCCGTAGAGGAGCAGGCCGCCGCGCAGCGACTTGCCGTACACGGCGCGCAGCTCCGGGTTCTTCATCGGGCCGAGGAAGGCGACGTTGAGCCGCCGCTTGACGGCTTCCATCCCGGCCACGTCCCGCAGGGTCACGGACGCGTCCTCGCCGCCGCCGAACGCCTCGTCGGCGAAGCGGCGGGCGTCCTCGTCGCTAACGTGCCCCGGGCCGACCTCGCGCATGGGCTCCGGTCCCTCGTCCCGGCCCCGCGCGCCGCTGAGCGGCGGAAGCGTCCCCATGCCGCCGACGCGGCCTTGCGACTGCTCCTCCTCCGGTATCCACTCCTCCGGCGGCATCCCGGGCGGGGGGCCGCCGGAGGCGCGGGGAGCGGGGACGTCTTCGGGCACTGCGGCGGTGCCCGCCCCGCCGAGCGCGCGGTACAGACGCCGGTACCCCTCGGCGCGGGCGGGCACC
>DATLHN010000090.1:0-3438 GCA_035539875.1 Armatimonadaceae bacterium | reverse complement strand
GTCTCCGGCAGGAATCCCTCCCAGAGCACGATGCCGGGGCACGCCACCGTACGGGCCATCGCCTCGGGTTCGGAAAACGGCTTCCCGCTCCGGCCGTAGTGCTGCATCCAGGGGTACGCCCCCGCGCCGAGCATGGTAGCTACGACTCCTTCGGCTTGTCGGTACACTGGGGCCACGCGCCCTCGGGCAGCGGCGGGGCCTCGACGCCCGCCTTGGGGAGAGTGCCTTCCAGTTCCTGACGCCAGTGGGCGACGTCGCCCGCCGGGCCGTAGCAGTACATCATGACCATCGGCTCGTCGCCGGTGTTCGTCAGCTGGTGGAAGACGGTCGGCGGAATGTAGGCGCACTGGCCCGCCTTGATCGGCTGCCGCTCCTCGCCCAGACACATCTCGCCCTCGCCGGAGACGACGAAGTAGACCTCCTCCTGCTCCTGGTTGTGCCAGGGCACCTGCCCGCCCTTCGGCTCCAGGACGACGTATCCCAGGGAGAAGTTCTGGCACTGGATCGGCGACGCGCCCCCGACGAGGTTCCGCGTCCTGCGCCGCGCCGGGTAGACGCGGCCTTCCGTCTTCTCGATGTCCGCGATGATCATAGCTAATCCCCTCCTCCATCCCCTTCCCCGTAGCGCGGGGAACGGGGGGACGTGAATCCGAGCGATAAGGAAATGTCGGCGGCGGAGGCGCGGAGGGCTTCGAGGACGAAATCGTCGCTCTCCGGGCCGCCGACCAGAAGCGGCACGGCGACCGCGGCGGCGACGCGCCCGTCCGCGCCGAACACCGGGGCCGCGAAGGCGCGCAGGCCCCGCTTGTACTCCTGCTCGTCGCGGGCGACGCCGCGATCACGGATGGCCGCCAACTCGCGCTCCAGCGCGCCGGGCTCGGCGATGGTCCGGTCGGTGAAGGCCGCCAGTTCGCCCGCCAGGTACACGGCGCGCTCGGCGGGCGGTGCGAACGCGAGCAGCGCCTTGCCGACCGCCACGGCGTGCAGCGGGAACGACGCACCCGCGCCGCCCATCAGGGCGACCTCCGGGTGCGACGGCGACGGGACGCGCAGCAGCACCACCGCCCGGTCGCCCGCGCGCACCGAAAGCTGCGCCCCCTCTCCGGTGCGCGCGGCCAGCCGCTCCAGCGGGCCGCGCGCCGCGTCCACCAGGTCCACGCGCCCCTCCGCGCGCGCCGCCAGCGTGAGAAGCCGCGGCCCGAGGGTGAACCCGCCTCGCAGGCTGCCGTCGCCGCGCGCCGCGATGTAGCCGCGTGCCGCCAGCGTCGCGAGCAGGCGGTGGGCCGACCCCTTCGGGACGCCGAGCCGGCCGGCGATCTCGGTCAGCGTGGGCCGCCCGTCGCTGGTCTCCAGGAGTTCGAGGATGTCGAGAGCGCGCTCGACCGCGGGTACGCCCCCCGCGCCCTCGTCAGATACAACCGTTCCAATTGTGGAAATTGCTTCCATAAGCGAAACTTTGGGGGAATATACCCCGACCCGTCGGCGGCTGTCAACGGCTTGACCCGAATATTTTCGCTGTGCTACAGTGTCCGTGCCGTAAGAAACGGGAGAAGAGGGAAACAGGACGTGGCAGCAGCAGACGCGGACGCGCTGGGAATCGCGCTTGTCGGGGCGGGGGGGATGGCGAAGAACTACCGCGACTCCTACGTCGGGATTCCGGGCACGCAGTACCGCCTGGTCGTGGACATCGACCCGGAGACCGCGCGGACGGTCGCCGAGACGCTGGGAGTGCCGCGATGGTCGACGGACTGGCGCGACGCGCTCGCGGGCGACATCCAGATCGCGGACATCTCCACGCCCAACCACCTGCACGCCGAGCAGGCGGTCGCCCTGCTCGGGGCCGGGGCGCACGTGCTGCTCCAGAAGCCGATGGCCCCCACGGTCGCGGAGTGCCGCGCGATCGTGGAGGCGGCCCGGGCGGCGGGGCGGCTCGCGGGCGTCTACATGAGCGACCTCGAAGACCCGGTGGTGTGGGACATGAAGGAGATGGTGCAGGGCGGTTACCTCGGCCGGGTGACCGGCGTCCGCGCCCGCTACGCGCACCGGGGCGGTCTGCGCGCCGCGGCGAACGAGGCGAACTGGCGCGGTTCCGCTGAGAAGGTCGGCGGCGGCGCGTTCATGCAGCTCTCGCTGCACCACACGAACCTCCTGTCGTGGGCGCTGGAGGACCGCATCACGAGCGTCACCGGCTTCGCCCGCAACCTGATGTGCCCGAACATCGGCGGCGAGGATACCGCCGCCTGCGCCTGTGAGTTCGAGCGGACCGGCGCGCTCGGCCTCTTCGACGCCGCCTGGAACGCCGACATGACGTGCGTCGAGGTGTACGGCTCGGAGGGTCGCTTCGCCTTCTGGGAGGGGCAGGGCGGCCCGGCGGAAGCGTCGCTGAACCGCCCCTTCGCGGGCCGCGTGATCCGCGTGGAGGAGCCGGGCAAGACCGTCCGCTCCACCCGCAGCGGCGGCACGCGCGACCACTGCCACCGCGACAACCCACTCAACCAGCACGTCGCGTTCGTCCAGGCGGTGCTGGAAGGCAGGAGCGAAGCGCCGGTCACGGCCGAGACGGGCCTGTACGACGTCGCCCTCGTCAAGGCGCTCTACGCCTCGGCGGAGACGGGCCGCCGCGTGAACGTCGAGGAGATGCTGGCGGGTTAGGCGGCGGGGCAACGGCAGAGAGGGCGCGGCAAGCAACGCCCTCCGCTTTAACCGGCGGCGCTCCTGGTGAGTTTCCGCCCGAGGATGCGCTTCCATTCGGCGGAGAGCGCGGCGAGCCCGCGCAGGGCGGCCAGTTCTTCGCGGTCGGGCGCGGCGGCGTACACGAGTTCGTTCGCGCGCAGGAGGTTCCAGCCGGGGTGCGGGCGCTCCACCAGCGTTACGGCGTCCCCGGCGGCGAGGTCGCCCGTGCGCAGGGCCCGCAGGTAGAAGCCGGTGTGGCCGTTCTCCTCCATCCAGCGCGGCAGGCGAGGCCGGTTCCATCGCTTCGACAGGTTGGCGCACGGCTGGCGCGGCTGGCTCACCTGTACGCGCACGCCCCCGTCGCCGATCGCGAAGACGTCGCCCACGCAGACCCGGTCCTCGGTCAGCCCCTCCAGCGTCAGGTTCTCGCCGAACGCGCCGAAGGGCATATCCAGTCCGAGCCGCTCGCGCCAGTCCGGGTAGTGCTCGCTCGCGTAGGTACAGAGCGCCTTGTCCGGTCCGCCGTGGTACTTGCGGTTCGCCTGGTAGTCGCCGGCCAAGTTCTCAGCTCCGAGCGCGACCGGCCCCTCTAGAGCGGCTTTCTCGATGGCGCTCTTCCAGACGCGCCCGGTCGCCGTCACCATCTCCCGCGGCATGCCGACCTGGATAGAAACGATGCGCCCGACGAGAGCGCCGAGTGCCCGCTCCTCCGTCACGACGCGCGCCCGAGGCGCGGGGCAAGCCGTGCCGCGATCTCTTCCAGCA
>DATLHN010000089.1:0-9866 GCA_035539875.1 Armatimonadaceae bacterium | reverse complement strand
GCCCTGGGAGGGGCCGTGGGCTTCGTCTACTCGCCGCCCGCGCGACCGCCGCCTCGAACCGGCGCGCAAGGGTCACGAGACTGTCGCCCGCATGGAGCGGAACCTCCAGAAGGTGATCCGCGGCAAGGACGAGAGCATCCGGATGATGCTGGTCGCCATGCTCGCGGGAGGCCATGCGCTTCTAGAGGACGTCCCAGGCACCGGCAAGACGACCCTCGCCAAGTCGCTGGCGCGCTCCATCGACGGCATCTTCCGGCGCATCCAGTTCACGCCGGACCTTCTGCCGGCCGACATCACCGGCACCAGCTTCTACCGCCCCAAGGACGGCTCGTTCGAGTTCCGCGAGGGGCCGGTCTTCTCCAACGTCCTCCTCGCCGACGAGATCAACCGAACGTCCCCGCGCACCCAGTCCGCGCTGCTGGAGGTCATGAGCGAGAACCAGGTGACGGTCGAAGGGCGGCGGCGCGACCTGCCGCAGCCGTTCTTCGTGGTGGCGACGCAGAACCCGTCGGAGTACCAGGGCACCTACCCGCTGCCGGAGGCGCAACTCGACCGCTTCGCAGTCCGCATCACGATGGGCTACCCGGACCTGGAGAGCGAGGTGGACATCCTGTTCAGCCAGAACGACCACCACCCCTTCGACGACCTGGAGTCGGTCGCGACCACCGAGGACGTGCTGGCGATGCAGGAGACCGTTAAGACGGTCCGCGTGGACCGCGCCATTGCGGAGTACATCGTGCGCCTGGTCGAGGAGAGCCGCACCGACTCCCGCCTGCGCATCGGCCTTTCCCCGCGCGGCTCGCTCACGCTGTACCGCACGGCGCAGGCGCGCGCCCGCATGGACGGCCGGGACTTCGTGCTGCCCGAGGACGTCCGCGCGCTCGCCGTGCCGGTCCTGGCCCACCGCATCCAGCTCGACACCAAGGCGCGCTACGGCGGCGTACTCCCGCAGCACATCATCGAGGAGTCTCTGGAGAAGGTCCCCGTCCCCCGCTGACCTTTCCCGCCTACCGGGCGCTCGCGGGCGGAGGGTAGGGTTTCCACTTGATAGGGGTTTCGTCGGGCGTGTGCCGCCAGAGCTGCCCTGTCTTGGTGTCCAGAAAGTAGAGGGTGCTTCCCTGCGCGGCGATGATACTGTAGCGCCCGATCTCGTCGGCTTTCGTCTCGGGCTTGCCCACCTGCGCATGCGCAGGCGACGCATCCAGCAGGGGCCGGGCGACGAGTCCTCCTACCGCGAGAAGGCATAAGGCGGACAATGCGATGGCAATTCGCTTCATAGACGGCCTCCCTTCCCGATGACGGCTCTACCGGGTGATAAAGCCACATTTCAACGACTACCGTAGCACATACGGCGGAGGAGTGTGCGGCGTGACGCCACGCCTCGTTGCTTGCCCGTAAAGCGGCGGAGCCGTTATAATGAGACAGCATGATCGAACTGTCGGGCGTCAGCGTCACCTACCGCGGCGGCGACGTGGCGGCGCTCCGCGACGTCAGCCTGTCCATTCCCAGAGGTGACTTCGTCTTCCTGGTCGGCCCGACCGGCGCGGGCAAGTCCACGCTGCTGCGCCTCCTTTACCGCGACCTCGTCCCCTCCTCGGGCAGGCTCAAGGTCGCCGGGCGCGACATCACCAACCTCCGGGCGCGCGACGTGCCCGCGCTCCGACGCCAGATGGGCATCATCCTCCAGGACTACGGACTTCTCCCGCAGCGCACCGTCTGGGAGAACGTCGCCTTCGCCTGCCAGGTGCTCGGCCAGAGCCGCCGGGAGATACGCCGACGCCTCCCCGAGGTGCTCGACCTCGTCGGCATGACTCACCGCTGCGACGCCTTCCCGCACGAGCTATCGGGCGGCGAGCAGCAGCGCGTCGCCATCGCCCGCGCCCTCGTGAACGACCCGCCCCTGCTCGTCGCCGACGAGCCGACCGGCAGCCTCGACCCGGAGACGAGCCGGGGCATCATGGGGGTGCTGGCGGAGGCGAACCGGCGCGGCGCGACGCTGGTGGTCGCGACCCACGACGTGGCGGTGGTGGACCGAATGCGCAGGCGCGTCGTCTGCGTAGAGGGCGGGCGGGTGGCGCGCGACGGGCGGGAGTGCGGCTATGCTGCGTAGCCTGCCGTTCCTGCTCGGCGAGGCGCTGATCAACCTGCGCCGCCACTCGCTCATGACCGTCGCGGCGGTAACGGGAATCACTATCGCGCTGTCGCTGCTGGGGGCGTTCGGCCTGGCGTTCCAGCAGATCGACGCCGCGGCGACGCGCGCGCTCGGCGAGTTCGAGATGCGCATCTTCTGCGCGCCCGCCGCCCCGCGCCAGACCGGGAGCGACGTCGCATCGCGCCTGAAGGGGCAGCCCGGGGTGGCGAGCGTCCAGTTCCTGCCGCGCGAGGAGGTCTGGGCGGAGCAGGCCCGCAACTACCCCATCGACACGCAGGGGCTTCCGAACCTGATGCCGGACACGGTCGTGGTCCACCTCTCCGATGCCGCGGAGGGACCGGGACTGGCGAAGGCAGTGCGAACCTGGCCGGGGGTGGACGAGGTGCTGCTTCTGGAGCAGGAGATACGCACGCTGCTGCGCATCGCGGACATCGGCAAGGCCGCGGGGGGTATCTGCGGGGTCGCGCTGCTGCTCGGCGCGCTCGCCGTCGCGATGAACACCATCCGCCTGTCCGTCTTCACACGCCGCCGCGAGATACGGATCATGCAGATCGTGGGCGCGTCTCCCTGGTTCATCCGCCTGCCGCTGCTGCTGGAGGGACTGCTGCACGGCGTGATCGGCGGCGCGGTGGCGGCCGGGATACTCGCGGGCGTCTCCGCCTACGTCACCGGGCTGGTCATGCGCACGCTCCCGCAGTTCGCCGCGTACGGCGCGCCGGTGGACTATTATGCGCTGACCCTGACCCTGGTGGGGGGCGGCGCGCTCCTCGGCGTGGCGGCGTCCGCGCTCGCCATCCGCCGCTACCTGCGCGGCGCGCTCTGAAACCCGGCGACCGCGGCGTTCATTCCGAGCGCGGTCAGGTGCCCGGCGAAGAGTTTGCGCCACGGCGCGTTCCGCATGTCGTTGATCCAGAGGATGTCGGCGTTCTCGCCGTTGTCGGAGTAGTAGCCCTTGCGGATGGCGACGAAGACGAAGCCGTACTTTTCGTAGAGCCGGTGCGCGGTCTCGTTGCCCGCGCGAACCTCCAGCGTCGCCCGCGTCGCGCCCTTTCGCTCCGCCTGGATCAGCAGCTCCGCCAGAAGTCGCTCGCCGATGTGCCGCCCGCGCCACTCCGGCTCCACCGCGATGGTCGTGATGTGCGCCTCGTCCATGATCACCCAGAGGCCGCCATACCCGATGACCCGGTCCCCGCTGGTCGCCACGAGATAGGCGGCGTTCGGATTGGCAAGCTCCGTGACGTACGCCTGGACGCTCCAGACCTCGTACTCGGAGAAGGACTGTCGCTGGATCCGGGCGACGGCCTCGATGTCGGAGCCGCGCAGGGGGCGAATGACAAGATCGGCGGGCGGGGGCTGGCGCGACGGGTCCGCCCGTTCCTGCTCATTGATCAAGAAGCCGCCTCCGCAGCGCCGCCGACCGCCGCCGGGACGGAGTCCTCGCCCTCGATCCAGAAGGTGCCGTTCGCCGCGAACTCCTTCTTCCAGATCGGCACGTCGGCCTTGAGCGTGTCGATGGCCCAGCGGCAGGCGTCGAACGCCTCGGCGCGGTGCGCGCTCGCGACGCAGACCACCACGGACGCCTCGCCGACGCCGATGTAGCCGTAGCGGTGCAGGATGGCGCACGCCAGGCCCCAGCGCTCGCGCACGGCGTCCACGATGCGGCGCATCTGCTGCTCGGCCATCGGCGCGTAGACCTGGTACTCCAGGCCGGTGACGGCGCGCCCGCGCGCGTGGTCGCGCACGACGCCGACGAAGAGGACGTACGCCCCGTCGTGCGCGGTCATCACGTGCCGCGTCGCCTCCGCGGGGTCCAGCGGTTCGGTCGTCAAAAGGATCATGGGTAAAGGGTGTGTTACCCGCCGGACATCGGCGGGAGGAAGGCTAGCTCGTCGCCCTCGGCGAGGCGGGTGTCGGGCGCGGCGAACTCGGCGCGGACGGCGACGCGCGTGCGGGCGAGCAGGTCGGCGAAGCGCCCGTCCCGCTCCGCCAGCGCCCGTGCCGCATCGGCAACCGTCGCCCCGTCCGGGAGCGGAAGCGCGAACGCGCCGCCCTCCGCCTCCGGGGGCGCGGCGTCGCGGTAGTGGCCGAAGAGAAGGACGCGGACGGTCATGGCCACTACTCCCCTACCCTCCGGGCTTGCTGTCGTCGATGCCGTCGATATTGCCGTCGTCCACCAGCGCCGCGGCATGCTTCGCCGCTGCCGCCGCTGCCGCCCCGTTCCTGGGCGCCGAATGCGTGCCGTTGCCGCCGTTCATCGGAAGCTCGAAGGCGAACTTCTCCACCTTCACGTGCGGCGGGATCTCGACCGGGTATTCCCCCAGGAAGCAGGCCATGCAGAAGTTGTCGTTCGGGGAAGA
This sequence comes from Armatimonadaceae bacterium, assembly GCA_035539875.1. Lineage (GTDB taxonomy): Bacteria > Armatimonadota > Armatimonadia > Armatimonadales > Armatimonadaceae > CALEKU01. The sequence continues at coordinate 5,357 of DATLHN010000089.1, read as the reverse complement.
GAGCGCGCGGCCCAGCCCGGAAGGCGACAGGTAGCCGAGCGAGGTCGCCCCGATGAGCCTGCGAATCTCCTCGACCGAGTGCGTGGCCGCCACGAGCTGGTCCTGGGTCGCCATGTCGATGCCGTAGAAGCAGGGGTAGCGGACCGGCGGCGCCGAGATGCGCACGTGTACCTCGCGCGCCCCGGCCTCCAGCAGGAGGCGCACGACCTTGCCGGTCGTCGTGCCGCGCACGATGGAGTCGTCCACCATGACGACGCTCTTGCCCTCCAGCACCTCGCGGATCGGGCTGAGCTTCATGCGGACGCCCAGCTCGCGCATGCGCTGGTCGGGCTGGATGAACGTGCGCTGGATGTAGCGGTTCTTGATAAACCCCTCGGCGTAGGGCACGCCGCTCGCCAGCGCGAAGCCCAGCGCGGCGGGCGTGCCGCTGTCGGGGACGCCGATGACGATGTCCGCGTGCGGTGCGGGGTGCTCCCGCGCCAGTTCCATGCCCATTCGCTGCCGCGCGATGTGCAGGCTGTGTCCGTACATTTCGGAGTCGGGCCGCGCGAAATAGATCATCTCCAGCATGCAGAGCGCCTCGCGCTGCATCGGGATGCCGGGCACGCGCCGGACGCCGTTGTGGTCGATCACCACGATCTCGCCCGGGACGAGTTCCCGGACGAACTTCGCGCCGACGGTCGCGAGCGCGCACGTCTCCGAAGCGAGCACCCACTGGTCCGCCCCGATGCGCCCGAGGCAGAGCGGGCGGATGCCGAACGGGTCGCGCACGCCCACCATCTTCGTCTCGGTCAGGATGGCCAGCGAGTAGGCCCCGACGATCTTCCCCATCGTCGCGCGAACCGCGTCCGCGAGAGCATCCTCGCCGTCGCAGTCCGCCCCGGCCAGTCGCTCCACGATCAGGCGGGCGATCACCTCGGAGTCGTTCGTCGTCTCGAAGGGGACGCCGCGCGCCTGAAGCTCCTCGCGCAGCTCGCGGGTGTTGATGAGGTTGCCGTTGTGGGCGACGGCCACGCTGCCGTGCTGGGTGAGGCACTGGAGCGGCTGGGCGTTCTGGACCACCGAGGAGCCGGTGGTGGAGTAGCGCGTGTGCCCGATCGCCAGGTGGCCGGGCAGCCCCGCCAGCACCTCCTCGTCGAAGACCTGGGTCACGAGGCCCATGTCCTTGTGCATGCGGACGCCCTTGCCGTCGGAGACGGCGATGCCCGCCGACTCCTGCCCCCGGTGCTGCAGGGCGAAGAGGCCGAAGAAGGTAAGGCGCGCCGCATCTTCGCCGGTCGAGTACACGCCGAAGATTCCGCACTCCTCGCTGGGTTTATCGTCGAGCGTCGTCAGATCCAGGGTCTTCCCTCCGCCGCCGCCGCTCCCGATTTCATCGTTCAGATCCATTGCCGCGACCGTCCTATTGTATCCGGTTTCCGCCCGATTCGTATGCCCGACCCGGGTTGATTCGCGGAGCCCGCCGGTCTATCATGGGGACAAGGAGACCCGACGCCATGCCGCTTCCGCCGCTGTTTGTCCGCCACCCGGAAAACCCGATCGTCGTCCCCGGGCTGTACGACTGGCGGATGGCCGTCACGTTCAACCCGGGAGTCCTCCGGGACGACGACGGTCGCTATTATCTCTACGAGCGCGCCGCCGGGCAGTTCCGGCCCTTTTTCTGCGCGGTCGGCCTGCTGACGTCCGACGACGGCGTCCACTTCACCCACGTCACGGACCGGCCGGTGTTCACGCCCGAGATGGCGGGAAGCGCGCACGGCAGCGTCCAGGACCCGCGCGTCGCGAAGATCGACGACCTCTACTACATGACCTTCGCGTTCCGCCCCTTCGCCTGGTCGTCGCACCCGACCGGCGTCGGCGTTCCCGAATCCCACGAAAGCGACTTCCCGGGCGTGGAGCGCGCCGCGCCCGACGCGTCGGGCGGTTCCGCCAACGTCCAGGGCGCGCGCCCGGACAACATGACCCGCTCCGGCCTCGCCGTCTCCGAGGACCGCGTCCACTGGCGGTTTCACTCCTGGATCACCGGCCCTGACCTCGACGACCGGGACGTGATCCTTTTCCCGGAAAGGATCGGCGGGCGCTACGCGGTCCTGCGCCGCCCGCTCCAGTACGTCGGCGAGGCGTACGGGACCACCGGGCCGTCGATGTGGCTGTCGTACTCGGACGACCTCCGGGCGTGGACGGACCCGGTCCTGGTGGCGAAGGCTGAGTACGGCTGGGAGGACAACCGGATCGGCGGGTCAACGCCTCCGATGCGCACGGACGCCGGGTGGCTGGTGCTCTACCACGGCGTGCAAACTCTCGACGCGGCGGCGAAGCGCGTCTGCTACCGGCTCGGCGGGATGCTGCTGGACCTGGAGGACCCGACGAAGGTGCTGGCGCGCACCGCGGAGCCGATCATGGAGCCCGAAACCTACTACGAGCGGTTCGGCGCGTACATCCCGAACGTCATTTTCCCGACCGCGAACGTCGTCACGGACGGTACGATCTACCTGTACTACGGCGTCTGCGACACCGCGATCTCCCTCGCGACCGCCCCACTCGACGCCGTCGTGGAGCGCGTCCTGCGGGGATAGCCCGTGAGTTTGCGCCGCGATCTTGACAGGCGACGAGCGCGGTGCCATAATCCGGGCATACGTATGCGCAACGCAGAGTCGCAGCAGCATTCCGTCACGGCGAAGGACATCGGCCGGGAACTCGGCCTTTCCCAGCCGACGGTCTCGCGCGTCCTCTCGGGCGCGACCGGCTACCGGGTCGCCCCCGAGACCCGGCGGCGCGTACTGGAGGCCGCCGCGCGCCTCGGCTACCGCCCGAACGCCGTCGCGCGCTCCCTGCGGCGCAAGCGCACCAATATCGTCGGCTTCTACACCGGCTACGGCTACCTCGACGCCCGCAATGCCTTCCTCGCGGAGGTGATCGGGGGGCTCCAAAGGGCGGCGGACCCCCACCGGTTCGACGTCCTCCTGCACGGCGTCTACCGCGGCGCGTCCACGGACGCCGTCTACGGAGAGTTGGTGGACGGGCGCGTCGACGGACTCTTCGTGCACACCCACGGCGAGGACCCGCTCGTCGCCCTGTTGCGCGAATCTTCCCTGCCCGTCGTCGCACTCGCCGACGACGTCCCCGGCATCCCGTCGGTGATCGCCGACGACGCGGGCGGGACGCGACTCCTGCTCGACTACCTGTGGGAGCGGGGGCATCGGCGCATCGCCTACGTGCGCCCGGCGACGCGTTTCCGGTCGGTCGAGGCGCGCGTCGAGACGTTTTGCGAGGAGATGGCGGCGCGCGGCGGCGGCGCGGAAGAGGCGGCCCCGGTGCTGACGATCCAGGTCGAGACCGCCGGACCGGCGCTGGACGCGTTGCGGGCGCTTCCGGCGGCGGAGCGGCCCACCGCCGTCTGCTGCTGGAACGACCTGACCGCGTTCAACCTGATCCACGCCTGCCGCGAGCGGGGCGTGCGCGTCCCCGAGGACCTGGCCGTTGTCGGATTCGACGGCCTTCTCGCCCCGCACCTGACGCCGCGCGCACTCGTCACCATAGGCGCGAACTGGAACGACGTCACCGCGCGCGCGATGGAGATTCTCGTCGATCAGATCAACCACACCGGCGGACACGCGCCGCCGGTGACCCGGCTGCCCTGCCGCCTTCTCCCGGGCGACACGGCCTGACCACACCCATGAAACGAACACTCCCTTTCGTCATGCTCGCCGCGGCACTGCTCGGCGGCGTCGCCGTACGCCGGGCCGCGTCCGACCCCCAGGCCGACGCCGCCCGGAGCGCGGCACCGGTGCCCGTCAAGGTCGCGCGGCAGGGAAGTGCCTGGACGCTGCTGCGGGACGGCAAGCCCTATTTCGTCAAGGGCGCGGGCGGCACCCAGAATCTGGAGATGCTGAAGGCGTACGGGGGCAACTCTATCCGGACCTGGGGGGCGGAGAGCGCCGGCAAGGACCTGGACGCGGCCCGGCAGCACGGGCTGACTATGACGCTGGGCATCTGGCTCGGCCACAAGGCGCACGGCTTCAAGTACGACGACCCCGCGATGGTCCGCAAGCAGTTGGACAGCGCGAAGGAAGTCGCCCGCAGGCACAAGGACCACCCCGCCCTTCTGGTGTGGGGCATCGGGAACGAGATGGAGGGCGACGGCAGGGACGACAACGTCTGGAAGGCGGTCGAGGAGGTCGCCCGCGCCGTCAAGCAGATCGACCCGAACCACCCGACGATGACGGTGATCGCCGAGATCGGCGCGGACGGCATCAAGGCCAGGAAGGTCGCCGAACTCTGCCCGAGCATCGACATCCTCGGCGTCAACTCCTACGGCGGACTGGATTCGATGCCGACGCGCCTGAAGGCGGCGGGTTGGACGAAGCCGTACATCGTCACCGAGTTCGGGCCGAACGGCCCGTGGGAGGTCGGCAAGACCCCGTGGGGCGCGGCGCTGGACGTCTCCAGCACGCAGAAGGCCGACGTCTACCGCAGCCGCTACGAGAAGAGCATAGCGGGCCAGCCCGGGTGGTGCCTCGGCTCCTACGCCTTCCTTTGGGGGCACAAGTTCGAGGCCACGGCCACCTGGTTCGGCATGTTCCTGCCGCCCGGTAACGATAAGCTCGGCCCGGTGGACGCGATGGCGCACGCCTGGTCGGGCAAGTGGCCCGAGACGCGCGCGCCGGAGATAAAGTCGTTCGCGAGCAGCGCCGGACTGAAAGAGGTCGCGCCGGGCTCGCCGCACACCGTCGAGTGCGTCGCCACCGGCGGCGCGGCTCCGCTGACCTACGCCTTCGAAGTCCGCCCCGACACGGAAGGCCCGTCCAGCTTCGAGCCGGGCCAGAAGCCCAAGGAGGCGGTGCAGGGTGCGGTGCCCCCGCCCGGTCCGAAGGGCTCGGTCGCCCTCACGGCCCCGTCGAAGCCCGGCCCCTACCGCCTTTTCGTCTACGTCCGCGACGGCAAGGGCGGGGCGGCCACCGCAAACCTGCCCTTCCTCGTCAAATAGCGCAGCGCCTGCCCGCCCTGCACTCCATCAGTCGGGCGGCGGGCCAGCTATCCTGTGCGCGGTGAAGACGCGACCCACAACGAAGGTGGCGCTGCCGACCAGCAGGGCTTTAAGCGGCGGCTCACCGGGCGCATCCGGGACGTTCTCGATACCCGTCCTCTGCGGGTAATAGGCTCCGACGGCCGCGGAGAGGTACGGCCCCAGCCCGTACGGGGTCAAGGCTTCCGCATAGGCGCGCATGAGCCGCTCGGGTCCACTGGCGAGGAAGCCGTGCCCGCCCGCCAGAAAGCCTTCGATGTCCGGGTGACGGACGTATCGCTCGAAGGGGATGACCGGCGCCCGCCGCCAACGGCATGCGATGCGCGCGTGC
>DATLHN010000088.1:0-2470 GCA_035539875.1 Armatimonadaceae bacterium | reverse complement strand
TCCCAAAGGATGCGGGGCGCGCGCCGTTCTGTATCCGGACGATGGCCGCGGGGCGCTACTCTTCGGGCTCGACCGCTTCCTCTTCCAGTTCGATCTCTACGGCGTCGTCTTCGGCCTCGACGTCCTCGTCCTCCAGCCCTTCCTCAAGGTCGGTATCGACCGCGGATTCGCGGTTGGCTTCGACCTCGGCCGCCGGAGCCGCCGCGTTCATGCGGGGCGACTTCTGGCGGCAGGTGTCACAGGTGAACTTGACGCGCACGGTGGCGTACCAGTTGGGAATGGCGGTCATCGGCACCCCGCACTCGGCGCAGTGCACCTCTTCGACGACCCGCTCGTCCTGCTCGCCCCCGGCGGTAGTGGTATTGGCAGTAATGCTCATATTGCTTCAGGGATAATCCGTATCGGTTCCGGCAAATCTTCGCGCCTTCGTTACGCTTCGCTCGCTGGCGGCGGCGGCGACTCCGCCCGCTGCTGCTGGGGTTGTTCCTTCTCGTCGTCCTCGTGGACCGGGTTTGCGGGCGGCAGGAAGCCGTTGACCAGCATCAACCCACCGGCGACCAGGTAGACCAGCCACTCGTAGCCGGACGAGGGCCGGCCCGGGTCGTACACCATGCGACCGCCCGTGACCAGGCCCATGATGCCGATTGCCAGGAGTATTACCGCAAGCAGGTTAAACGAGTTCCACCAGCGAATTTGCATCCGTCGCCTCTCCGCGTTTTTCGGCGGTGATGGGGCGGGCCAAGCGTAGCATCGGCCCAATAGAATAGTGTATCACAGCCGGTTTTTCGCCCGCAATCGACGCCATCGCCCCGCCGACTTCGATGCGGAGCGTGTTCGCGCGCACACGCGCGCACGCCGACCCTACTTCCCAGGAGACTCTACCGCGTGACCGTCACCTCGCGCGCGCCCGTCCGCATCGACTTCGGCGGGGCGTGGACCGACGTCGATATCTTCGCCCGGAGCGCCGGTGGCGTCGTGCTCAATGCCACGATAGACCAGTACGTCACGGGCAGTCTGCGCGCCCTGGAGAGCGGACAGGCTCCCGAATATCGGGAGGGTCTGAACGTCTCTTACGGCTTCGACCTGCCCTCCGGTTCCGGCCTGGGGACGTCGGCGACGCTGAACGTGGTCTGGCTCTCGCTGATCAAGAGCCGCATCGCCGGGGACGAGGACCGCAAGCAGATCGCGGAGCTGGCCTACCAGCTCGAGGCGATGCTCGGCATCCTCGGCGGCAAGCAGGACCAGTACGCGGCGGCGCTGGGCGGATTCAACCTGATGCACTTCGGCGCGGACGGCGTCATAGTGGAACCGCTGGCCGTGCCGGAAGAGACGGTGCGTGCCCTGGAAAGCCGCTCGGTGCTCTGCTACACCGGCAAGCCGCGCCTTTCGGGAAGCATCCACGAAAACGTCTGGGGGGCCTTCCGGCAGGGCCGGGCGGAGACTGTGACCGCGCTATACAATCTGCGCGACATCGCGCTGCGCATGAAGGACCCGCTCCTTTGCGGCGACATAGACGCCTTCGCGGACCTTCTCAGCGAGAACTGGGCCTGTCAGCGCGCTCTGGACCCGTCGGTGACCAACCCGCAGATAGAGTCGCTCTTCGAGGCTGCGCGGGCGGCGGGGGCGCGCGGCGGCAAGGCCTGCGGCGCGGGCGGCGGCGGGTGCCTCTACTTCGTGACCGAGCCGGGCCGCCAGGGCGCTGTTGCCGCCGCGCTCCAGGCAGGCGGCGCGCGGCGCATCGACTTCGCCTTCGAGTCCGACGGTCTGACGGTGGCAGTGGAGGCGGATGCGGAAGCGGTGCCGTAGGAGACGGCTCACGCACGGGAGGCGACACACATGGCCGATATAACGAACGTCAACCTGCTCTTCCTGCGCAAGTCGCGCGGGATGGCCCCGCTGTCGCGTTACGCGATGCAGGACGACGGCACCCTGATCGTAGCCGTGCCCGACGAGATGGAGGTCCGCACCTCCCACCTGGCGCGCTTCAACGAGAAGGGGCGCTCGCAGATACTGGAGACGTATAACGTCGAGACGCTGCGCCGGGTGGAGATCGGAGCGGAGGGCAAGAACTACCTTGGCGTCACGGACGACGACCTTTACGTCTTTCAGGGGCCGCGCAAGAGCCGCTTCCTGCCCGACCGCCGCGCGAATTACACCGACATCTCCCTCTCGCCGAGCGGACAGAAGTTCGCCGCGGCCTTCTGCGACATGCTCGCCTCGGGCCACACCCTCTGCCTGGGCGACGGCACCGGACGCCTGCTGTGGACCAAGGACGTCCCGTTCCCCATTTCCCGGGTCGCCATCGACCGGGGGGGAGATCTTGTCGCCCTCACCGGCGAGGGCGGCGAGCTGACGGTCCTCGACGCCGCCCGGAACGCGGTGCTGAACCACCGGCAGGAGGTACCGCTGGAGGCGGTCGCGGTGGCAGGGCGCGACCGGGTCTTCTTCGCGGGCGGCGGGGGTGTCGGGG
>DATLHN010000087.1:0-3585 GCA_035539875.1 Armatimonadaceae bacterium | reverse complement strand
TCACCGCGCTGGGCCGCGGCCCGCGCGCCCGAGCGACCCGCGGCCCAGCGCGGTGACGTTCCAGCCGCGCGAGGCGAGCTGCGTCGCCGCCAGCTGACGGCCCACGCCGCCCGCGCCGATAACCTGCGCCACCTGCTCGGTGCGGTCGGGCCACGTGCCGAAGGCCGAACGGCGGCCCGTCACCTCCAGCAGGAAGGGGAAGAGCGCGGGCGGCCACGCTTCGGGCTTCGTCTCGCCGGTCACGGCGCGGGCCTGGGACATCGCGCGGGTGAAGTGCTCGCGCGCGGCGCGCGGGTTGTTGGTCCAGAACGAGAAGTAGAGCGCGTCCGAGAACAGATCGCCGCCGGTCACCTCGCCGACCCGCGCGCCCGCGAGGCGCTCGTCCAGGCAGTCGCGCAGGCGGCGGGTCGCCCACTCGTCCTGGATCGATTGGAGGACGGGGTTGCGCCCGGCGCGGGCGAACACCTTCGCCCAGCGGGTGATGGTCGCCGGGTCGTAGACACCGGGCTTCTTCGTGCCGCGGAAGACGACGCGCAACTCATCCAGGGTAGCCACGGGGCGCCAGGAGGTGACACCGGTGATACGGTTGGTACCGCCGACGCAGAAGACCGGCTCGCCGCCCGCGCCGCCCACGCGCTGGACGTCCAATCCCTGCGCCTTGAAGAGCGCCGCCCACAGGTCCGCCTTCCCCTTCTCGGCGAGGCGCTGCTTGGCGTACCAGAGGGCGTGCTGGAGCGAACCTGCGTGCGCGGCCCACTGCATCAGGCCCCAGGAGACGATGCCGCGGTCGTAGAGGTTGACGGCGTCGTAGCCGCCCTCCACGCGCTGCACGGCCAGGAGGATGTAGCGCTCGCGGTTGCTCCGCGTGTCGGCGGGGGCGATGAACTGCGTGGGCCGCACCACTACCCCGGCCTCGAGGCGCAGCCGCTTCGCGACGGCGCGCGAGGCGGCGCTACCCTCGCGGAGCGGGTCGCGCAGGACGACCTCGATGGGCGGCGTCGGGGCGGGCGCGGCCTTGCCGCGCCGCGTCGTCTGCGCTGCCGCGGGTGATGCGAGAGGGAGCGCCGCCGCGGCGGCAACGCAGGCGATCGCTACCGCCTGCCGTACGTGGGGAAGTCTGCGGGCCATGCTGTGTGTCGTCCGCGGGGCCTTTCGGGAAGCTGCCGGTGAATGTGCCGGGAATCCTCCCGTGCATCTTTCCCTTACCGCATCGGGGCGAAACGCGTTCCCGGAATTGCCCGGGGCAGGGGAATGCAGACTCCGCGCCGAAGCGTACACCCGGACACTCCACTAAGGAAAAAGACGGTACAGGCGCATGGCTGCAACGGAATATCGAGTCGGCATCATCGGGCTGGGACGCCCGCGCAACACGGAGGGCTGGACGGGCTGGGGCATGGCCCACCGGCACGCGGACGGGTACAACGCCACGGGCGGCAAGTGCCGCATCGTCGCCCTCTGCGACACCGTGGAGGAGAAGGCGAGACTCTTCAACGACGAGCACGCCGGGGGCGAGGCGGCGCTCTACACGGACTACCAGACGATGCTCGCGGACGAGCAGATAGACATCCTCTCGGTCTGCACCTGGCCCGCGCTCCACGCCCCGATGGTGATCGCCGCCGCCGAGGCGGGCGTCAAGGCGATCCACTGCGAAAAGCCCATGGCCCCGACGTGGGGCGAGGCGAAGAAGATGGCGGCGGCCTGCAGCGAGAAGGGCGTCCAGCTCTCCTTCGACCACCAGCGACGGTTCCTGGAGTCGTTCCGCACGGCACGGCAGTTGGTAAAGGACGGCGCGATCGGCGAGCTGAAGCGGATGGAGGGGGCGTGCTCCAACATGATGGACTGGGGCACGCACTGGATCAACATGTTCCTCTACTACAACGACGAGGAGCCGGCGACCTGGGTGATGGGGCAGGTGGACGTCCGCAAGCCGCTGCACGTTTACGGCGTGCCGCACGACACGCACGGCGTCTCCGTCATGCACTTCGCCAACGGCGTGGTCGCGACGCTCTATACGGGCGAGGGTGCGAACGAGATCGTCGGCTGCTCCAACCGGCTGATCGGGACCGAGGGGACGATCGAGGTGCACAACGGGGAGCCGAGCGTCCGCGTGCGCGGCAGGGGGGACGCGGAGCTACGCCCCGCCGAACTGCTCACCGTGGAGGGGGGCATTCACGGCGACCGGGCGATCACGCGCGCCATCGCGGACGTGGTCGAGTCCCTGGATACCGGGCGCAAGCCGCTCCTGAGCGTAGACAACGCCCTGAAGACGACCGAGATCATCTTCGCCACCTACGAGTCGGCGCGCCGTCGCGGGCGGGTGGACCTGCCGCTCGACATCGAGGACTCGCCGCTCACCTCGCTCGTCGAGCAGGGGGCGTACCCCGCCGCCGGGACGACCGGTCTGCTGGAGACGTCCGGCGCGGCCCCGTCCGCCCACCTGCGCGGCGCGTAGCACTTCGCTGCGGCTCAGCAGTAGAAAGCCCCCGCGCGGAACAGCATTCCGCGCGGGGGCTTTTGTTGTCTATTCCGGCGACTTCTCGAAGCGCTGGATCTGGAGGGACTGGCCGGTGCCGTCGGGGCCGGGGGCGATCATGACGCGCACATTACCGCCCATGCCGCCGAGCATCGCCTGGCGCTGGTCGGGCGAAAGCTGGCGCATGAGCTGGCTCATGATCTGCATGTGGCTCTGCATGAACGCCTGCCGGGACGCGTCGTCGGCGCGGAGCAGGCGGGCCGCCTGGTCGGAGGCGTACTGGGTGCGCTGCTCCGGCGTCATGCGCGCCCAGAGCGAGTTCGGGTCCTCGCCGGGGAGCCGACCCGCCGTCGGATTGGTCACCAGGTAGACCGGCTTCAGCTTCAGGCCGTCGAGGTACGCCTGCGCCTTCTCCTGCGGGATCACCTGGCCGAGGATTTCTACCTGGCCCGCCGGGGCGTCGCCGACGCGCCCGAGCAGTTTCGCCTGCGCCAGAGCGTACGCCGACACGTCGTCGCCGTTGTAGCCGCGGCCGTCCGCCGGGGCGGGCAGGTGCAGCTTGGCCCAGGTCGCTCCCTGACCGAGCGCGGCGACCACCGCGGCGATCTGCTGCTCGAAGTTCTGGGGTGTGGAGGGCTCGGCGGGGACCGGCACCATCCGCGACGCGACGCTCGAATCGGCGACGACGTTGACGCCGGTCGCGCGGCTGATCGCGCGCAGGACGTCGGCTACCGGCTTGGTCCGCTCGTTGCGCCCGGCGGCGCTGCTCGGCGGGTTCTGGGCTTGAGTCGCCGGGGCTTGAGCCCGCGCGAGGGACGGTGCGACCGCCAGGGCGGCCGCGAGGGTCAGGGCGAAAGTCTTGCTGCTGCTATTCATCGGCTCTCTCTCCTTGCTGTGGTCGGGTGTGTGATCTATCTCGCGGGGAACAGGCGCGCTCTCATCACGGGCGCAGGGTGCGCTCCTCGCGGACCGTGGTGGTCACGATCATCATCTCCCTGCCGGGCGAAGCGACCGTCTCATCGCGCTTCCAGACCAGGACGTTCGTCCCTTCCGGGAGGCGCGAAGCGGGGCCGAGCGCGGCGATGCGGAGGTGGGGCGGCACGGGCGGCGGG
>DATLHN010000086.1:0-2966 GCA_035539875.1 Armatimonadaceae bacterium | reverse complement strand
TCCCAAAGGATGCGGGGCGCGCGCCGTTCTTTCGTTGGTCCGCTTCCCGTCACAGAAGTCCGTCGTCGCTGCCGGGAAATGGCGGCATGTTAGCCACGGAGACTACCCGCCAGCGCGGCTCCCGCAAAACAAGCCACTTGCGCCGCCACTCCCGGCGCATCACGAGGGTCACCGGCTCCGTGCTCCAGATGTCGTCGCTGGTGGCGGCGTAGAAGACGGCGAAGCGGCTGACCACGACCCGCTCGTCCTCCCGGCCGCCGGGCGACGGCAGTATCGTGGGGCGGTTGACCTGGACGTCGTAGTCCACCCCGCGGCCGCTCTGGAAGGCGCGGATCAATTGGAGGTTCAGGGTCTTGCGGGTCAGCGGCCCGGCCTTGAACGACTCCGAGACCACGTCCATCACGCCGCGCGCGTCCCGCCGCTTCGCCGCCTCCTCCGCGTCGTTGAGCGACTGCGCGATCAGCGCCTCCGGCGTCGGCGGCGTCCGCCGCCCCCAGAACACGAGGGTAAGCCCGAGCGCCAGCAGCAACGCGGCGACCGCGAACCCGATCTTCGACGATGCTCGCATTTCGTTTCCTTCCGCCCGGCCAAAGGGATGTCTCTATTATAGAGAAACGCTCCCCGGGAGAAAACGTCGCGGCCTATCGACGAAATACGCCGGGACCGTCGGACAAAGGCAAAACTTAACCGGGGCTTAACACGGGCTCAACACACCCGCGATAGGATGGAGTCGAGATCGAAACGATGGCGTTGTCGCCGTCCCGGACAGGGTGGAGGCTGTTTCCGATAGCCGGGTTTCTCCACTTTGGGCGGCCACGGAGCGCACGTTGCGATCTGATTGACACTCCTTCTTGAACGGACCCGCAGTCACCCCGGCTGCGGGTTTTTTTTCGCCGCCGGATTTTTTAGTAACCTTTTCGACCTGGCGGATGACCTTATGGTGAGAGTGAGATGTTGCCGATGCACACGGCGACTCTTTCCCAAACGAGACCCGCCCGCGACTCCCCCTTAGTCGCGGGCTTTTTTTGTCCGGCGATGCTGCCTACATCCTGCTGTTGCGGTCGAGGACCTGGTCGATCAGACCGTACTCCAGCGCCTCCTGCGAGGACATGAAGTAGTCGCGGGAGATGTCCTGCTTGATGCGCTCCAGCGTCTGGCCGGTGCGGTCGGACAGGAGGCGCGCGAACTCCTCGTTCATCTTGAGGATCTCGCGGGCCTGGATCTCGATGTCGGCGGCGGTGCCCTGGAAGCCCGCGCTCGCCTGGTGGATCATGATGCGCGCGTTCGGCAGGGCGTAGCGCTTGCCCTTCGCGCCGCCCGCGAGCAGCCACGCCCCCATCGAGGCGGCCTGTCCGACGCAGATGGTGGCGACTTCGGGCTTGATCGACTGCATCGTGTCCCAGATCGCCATGCCCGCGGTGCCGGAGCCCCCGGGGGAGTTGATGTAGAACTCGATGTCGCGGTCCGGGTCCTCCTTCTCAAGGAAGAGCAGCTCGGCGACGATCAGGTTGGCGATGGGGTCGCTGACGGGCGTGCCCAGGAATATGATGCGGTCCTTGAGCAGGCGCGAGTAGAGGTCGTACGACCGCTCTCCGCGCGCGTCCTGCTCGACGACCATGGGGACAAGGCTCATGGGTTCGTTCCTCCGGTGATCAAAACGGCGGTCAGGCGTGTGATTGGTGTATGCATATCTAAGTGCCTCGTAGGTTGGGGCCGGCGGGCGACGGCGAACGAGCACGCCGCCGGGCCGGTGACGACCGGCTCGTGGACGATGCGCAGGCGCGTGCCGCCACGTTCGGTCGGCGTCAGTGTCCACGTCACGCGCCCGGGCGGGCGGCCCGGCGCGGCGCGCCACGTGTAAGCGAGCCGCCGCGACGGCTCCGCCTCCGTCACCTGGCATTCCACCGCGTCGGCCGCGTCCGGTGACGGGTGGAGGCGGAAGCGGCGGCCCCGCTCCGGGGCGAAATCGGTGGCGGGCATCAGCCATTCGGAGAGGGCGTCCGGGTCGGTGAGGGCGTCCCAGACCCGTTCCGGGGCTTGCGGGTATTCGGCCTCGCGGACGACGGGTGCCGTGGCGGGCGTCGTCGTGGCGCTGTTGCTGCTGCTGCTCAACGGGCGGTCGACTCCTTCTTCCCCTCCAGGTACGCGCCCAGGCGGTCCAGGCGCTCCGGCCAGAACGCTTCGTACGCCCGGGTCCACTCGGCCACCTCGCGCAGCGGGTCGGCGTTCAGGCGATAGTAACGCTCCCGGCCCGCCTTGCGCACGGACACCAGGCCCGCGTCGCGCAGGACGCGCAGGTGCTGCGACACGGCGGAGAGGGTCATAGGGGAGGGCAGGCCGCGCGAAAGCTCCGCGACCGGCACCTCCCCGTCCGACGCGAGCCGCGTCAGCAGCGCGCGCCGGGTGGGGTCGGCGATCGCCTGGAAGACGTCGGATTGCGGCGACATGTCCTGATGATACTTTAGGAATCGCTAAAATGCCAGCGGCGTCAGTTCCACTCGAAGCCGATGCCGTTCAGGAAGGCGCGGGCGAGGACCATGTGGCCCGCCGTGGCGGGGTGGACGCGATCCCAGGCAATTGCCATCGGGTGCCGGTGCTTGAGGACCGCGTCGAACGCCGCCTGCGTGTCCACGAGGATGGCGTCGTGCGCCGAGGCGACCCGCTTCACGACGGCCCCGTACTCGTCCATACGTGCGCGCATCGGGTCGGACCGGCTGGGCTCGATCACGTACGGCGTCATCAGCACCAGCCCTTCGAGCGACGGGCGGGTCTCCGCGACGAGTCGGCGCAGGGTCGTCTCGTACTCGTCCGGGAGGACGTGCTTTTCGGTCTGCCGGGGGCTGTCGAACTGCCGCCAGACGTCGTTGATGCCGATCATCACCGAAAGCCATTGCGGCTTCAGGTCGGTCACGTCGCGCTGCCAGCGCCCGGCGAGGTCGCGCACGGTGTTTCCGCTGGTGCCGACG
>DATLHN010000085.1:0-1585 GCA_035539875.1 Armatimonadaceae bacterium | reverse complement strand
TCGCTGTTGTTGGGCGCGCCGCGGTGCCACACCTGGTTGTTGAAGATCACCACGCTTCCCGCCCCGCCCGGGCAGGAGACGATCCGCTCCTCCCACTTCGTGCCCTCCATGACCGGCGGCGGGCTGGCCCCGAAGAGGTGCGAGCCGGGGATGAACTGGGTCGGGCCGTGCGCGACGGTCGGGACGTCGGTGAGGTAGTAGTTGCAGGTGAAGAGGAGCACGGGCAGGCGGACGTTGGTCGGCGGCCCGCCGTGGGTGACGAGGTAGTGCGGCGGGTCGTCCTGGTGCCAGGTCGTGATGCCCTTGCCGCCGACCGGGGTGCGGAAGGCGTTGTTGTGGACGACGTGGCAGTCCTTGCCGACCAGCGCCTCGGCGAACGAGACGGACGGCTCGCGGTCGAAGAGACTGAGGTTGGCGTCGCTGCTTTCGAACATGCGGAAGCACAGGTCGATGACGCCCTTGCCGTGGTCGTCCCGCTGCGCCAGCGCCCGGTCCAGGTCCGCCCGCAGTTCGGCGACCAGGTCGGGCGGCAGGGCGTCCTCCACGAACAGGAACCCGTCCCGGTGGAACTGCTCCACCCACTCCGCGATCCGGGCGTCGTCCGCTCGGTCGCCCAGGGCCTCTCCGCCTTCGGGCTTTACCACTACCATTCCGTTCGGTTCTCCTATCGCTGCGTTTCCCGGCTTCTGCCGTCACCGCTTCGGGGCGGACCCGGCGACTTCCTCCTGTGACCCGCCGGAGAGCGCGGGGGTTCAGCGGGCGAGGCGCTCCCACGCCCGGCGCGCCTCGTCCAGTCCGTCCCGGTTCCAGCGGTCGTCCACCGCGCCGACCGTGTTGCCCGCGCCGATGCGCCAGGCGAAATACCACCCGGCCATCGCCGCCCGCAGCCGCGCGAACGCGTCGGCGTGCCGCAGCTCGTCCGGGCGGACCGGCGCGGTCTCCCGGTAGGCGTCCAGGAACGGCGTGAAATCGACGCCGTCCGGGGTCTGGTAGCGGGCGACGCCGACGTCGGTCAGCAGCGGGCCGTACCCGGCCGCGTTCCAGTCGATGACGGACACCGCGCCGGTAGAGGGGTCGCGCCGCGGCTCGCAGCCGTCGTTGTGGACGATCCCGCAGGTCAGACCGGGGAGGGCCGCGACCCCGGCGTGGGCGGACGCGAGCGCGGGGCGCAGCCAGTCCGCGACGTCGAGGAAGGGCGCGTCCAGGTCGATCCCGTTACCCGCGCCGGAGTCGCCGCCGGAGCCGGTGCGGTCCGCGCCGGGCAGCCCCTCCGGCGGCGCGACCCCCGCGAGGAGGGAATGGACCCGGCCTATCACCTCGCCCCAGGTGGCGAGTCCCCCGGGCGTGCCGAGCGGCACCGGCTCGCCCGGGACGTAGCGCAGCAGCGCCAGCCACTCGCCCGCGCACGGCACCGCAAGTTCCCCGTCCCCGCGCGTCCGGACCGGGCCGCCCGCGGGAAAGCCCCGCTCCTCCAGCATCTCGGCGACCCGCAGCCCCGCCTCGAAGACGGCGCGCTCCCCGCCCGCCCGCTTCGCGACCCCCCGACCGCTGCCGTCCGCCGCGCGCACCTCCCACGTGCGCGAGT
>DATLHN010000084.1:0-3599 GCA_035539875.1 Armatimonadaceae bacterium | reverse complement strand
GGGGCGGGGCCGCGCCCGGCGGGGACCGTGACGGCGATCAGCGTCCGGCTGTCGTCCAGCCACAGGAACGGCCCGGCGAGGACGTCCGTCACCTTGAGGCCGGGAATCTGGCGGCAGACGGCCGTCGCGGCATCCGCGACCCAGACCTCTATACCCTGGTCCGTGTCGCGGGTGAAGGCGAACCGCTTGTTGTCGATGGTCCAGACCGGCGAGCCGATGCGGGCGTCCGCGGGCAGCCCCTTCATCGGGGTCTTCCTCCCGCTCGCGACGTCCAGCAGCGTTATGCCCGTGTACTGGAAGCTGCGGCGGCTCGCGCCGTAGGCGGGGTCGACGCGCAGACCCGCGAGCTTGACGAACGGACGCGCCAGGAAGCCGATCGAGGGGTACGGCTCGTAGTCGGAAAGGAGCAGCGTCTTCTTGTCCGGCGAAAGCGTCCCGGACGGCGTCGGCTTCGCGTCGATGATGTCCACGACCGACTTCGGCGGCAGTTTGTAGCCCGCGGCGGCGGTATCGGCGGCGTTTGCGGGCGAAGCGGAGAGAGCGGCGGACGCGCCCGCGACGGCGGCGAGCGCGAGGCGGCGTAACACAACGTTCATGCGGCGAAGAACCCCCTGCCCCGATTATACCGTCGCCGGTTTCGCGCCGTGCGCCCGCCGCGCTCGCTCAGCGCTTCGGGGTGCAGCAGGTCGAGGGGGCAGCGGACCCGGCGCTAGCGATGGCGGCCACCGGCCGCGCGGGCGTGCCCGCCGTCTTGCCGGACATGTCGAATTCGCCGAAGTTTGCGTTCACGCCGGACGCGTTTATCGTCCCCGCCCCGGCCGACTCCGCGAGGGTCAGCACGGACGCCTTGCCCTTGATCGCGCGCTTGATGGGCCAGGTGGTATTGTTCTCGACCACGACGGGATTCCTGCCGTCGCGCCCGAGGATCACCTTCGCCGTGAAACCGCCGTGGGTCCCGAGTTTCAGGCTCAGGTCGCGCCCCTTCGACTCGTGGGTGATCGGTACCGCCAGGAACCGGCGCGGCCTCCCGACCGGCCCGCCCTGGCGGAAGATGGCCATACCGATCTTCTCCAGCGCGGCGCGCTGCTCCGGCGTCGCCCGCGCGTCCACGAACCCCACCTCGCCGTCCGGGCCGTCCGCGCCCCCGACCACCAGGCCGGAGAGGTCCACCCCGTCCCACTGCCCCTTCTCCAGGCGGTAGGCGAACACGGCGTGGCAGTAGTGGTTGGGGGACGGTCCCTCGCCGAAGTTGCAGGTACACGGCACCGCGCAGGTGCAGGACTCCAGAAGGGTGCCGCGCGCACTCCACGCCCCCTTCCCCGCGGACGCCTGCGGCGCGGCGGGGGCGACGCCCGCGGCGATGCCGAGCGCGGCGGCGGCGAGCGCCGCCAGAACGACTCTTCGGGTACGCATCATGGCGTATTGTACTCCCCTCGCGCGTCGATTGTCTCGTGTCACGTTTTACCAGGCAGGCAGGCAGGGTACGTTAGGGCGTAAATGAAATCCGACGACTCCCCCCAGCGAAGCCTGGCGGACGCCCCCCCGGCGGACGACGCCCCGACGCGGGTCGTCGTCGTAAACCACGTCCGCATCGTACTCTTCGCGGGCGCGGCCCTGCTCGCCTTCACGTTCTTCGACGCGATAGCGAAGGTCGTTCTCCTGTTCCTGCTCGCGTTCCTCTTCGCCATCGTCCTGAACGCCCCGGTGCGGCGTCTGGAGCGGCGCGGGGTGCGCCGGGCCGTGTCCGTCGCGGGGGTCGTCCTGCTCCTGATGGCCGCCCTGGGCACGGCGGGAGTCGTTCTCGGGCCGCGCGTAACGGAAGAGGCGAACGGGCTGGTACAAAACGCCCCGGAGAGCCTTGACCGGCTGCGCGCCCAAGCCGACCGGCTCGTATCGGACTTCCCCCTGCTCGGCCGGTTCCTCGACACCGAAACCCTCACCGAGGAGAAGCTGGCCGAGCGGTTCGCGCTTCTGATGCCGCGCATCGGTCGCTACACGGTGAGCTTCTTCGGCGGGATCGCGGCCGGGGTCGTGGTGCTGGTGACCGCACTGTACACGGTGGCGTCCCCCCGCCCGCTCGTCCGCGGTCTGCTGACGGCGGTCCCGCCGGGCTACCGTTCGCGGGCGGCGCGGGCGCTCACGCGCATCGTGGCGCAGTTGGAAGCCTGGGCGCTCGCCACCCTGGTGCTGATGGGGATCATCTTCCTGGTGTCGTGGATCGGGCTGTCGATCCTCGCCGTGCCCAACTCCCTGCTCTACGGACTCCTGGCGGGCTTCGGCGAGGCGATCCCGACTATCGGCCCGATCGTCAGCGCCGTGCCCCCCATGTTCGCCGCGCTCTCCGAATCGCCCAGCAAGGCCCTCTGGGTCGCGGCCCTGTTCTTCGTCATTCAGCAGGTGGAGAACCACCTGCTCGTGCCCTGGGTCATGTCGAAGAACCTGAACCTGCACCCGGTGTCCATCCTGTTCTTCGTGATCGCGCTCGGCGCGCTGCTCGGCATCACCGGCGCGCTGCTCGCGGTCCCGACGGCGATCATCACCAAGGTCCTGTTCGAGGAGTTCTACGCGCGCAAGCGACCCGCCGACCCGGACGACCTGGACGACGAGGCGGAGCAGGTGATACAGGCGGGCGACACCGAACCTCCCGCACCGCCCGCCCCCCGTCACGAGCCCGAACCCGCGCCGGAAGGTTAGGTTAGACCGGCGCCTCCGCACCGAGCGTGGTGGGCGCGACCGGCTCCTCGAACGCGACGCCCGCCCGGCGACAGATCTCGCGCGCGACGGCGACGCTTTCCGGCGCGCCGACCGTCACGGCCGGAGCCGCGAGCGACGCGGCGAGATGCTTGGCGTTTAGAACGCGCCCGACCGCCTGGTCTATGCGGGCGAGCGGCAGTTCGCCGCTGTTCGCTGCCTCCAGAAGCGCCGCGTGCGCGCCGCGCTGAAGTTCTTCGGTGTGGCAGACCAGCAGCATGTCCGCCCCCGCCTTCGCCGCCATGACCGTGGCGCGCGGCGTCCCCCATTTGGTCGCGACCGCCTTCATCTGGAGACAGTCCGTCACGACAAGGCCGGTGAAGCCGAGCCGCTCGCGCAGCAGGCCGGTCAGGATCGCGGGGCTGAGGGTTGCGGGCACGTCCGGGTCCAGCGCCGGGAAGACGATGTGCGCGGTCATGATAGTCGGGACGCCCGCCGCGATGGCCGCGCGGAACGGGACCAGTTCGCGCGCCTCCATCTGCTCCAGGTCGAACGACAGCGTCGGCAGCGCGAGGTGCGAGTCGAGGTGCGTATCGCCGTGGCCCGGGAAGTGCTTGACGCAGGACAGGACGCCGCCCTCGCGGTACCCCTCGACCTGCGCGGTTACTATCCGCGCGACCGGCTCCGGTTCCGTGCCGAACGAGCGGTTCCCGATGACCGGGTTCGCCGGGTTCGAATTGACGTCGGCAACGGGCGCGAAGTCCCAATTGACGCCCGCCTGGCGCAATTCCGCCGCCGTGACGCGCGCCGCCGCGCGGGCGAGTTCCGCGTCCCCGGCGTCGCCGACCACCCGGGCGGGCGGCATGGCAGTATACGGCGCGCGGAACCGGGCGACACGCCCGCCCTCC
>DATLHN010000083.1:0-3901 GCA_035539875.1 Armatimonadaceae bacterium | reverse complement strand
TCACCTCCGGGGACTGGGTAGCCGTCGCCCGGGAGCGGATCGAGGCAGAGGCGGGGTGCCCAGCCCTGTTCGTCCAGGGCTGCTGCGGCGACATCAACCCGCGCGTCCGCGGCAGCGGCGCCTGCGCCGACCTGCTCGGCGCGCAGGTCGCGGACGCCGCGCTCGCCGCGCTTGGTGGCATGAGGCCGCTCGCCGACGTCCGCCTCGGGACCGGCGCGGCGGCGGCGCGGCTCCCCCTCCAGCCGCTCCCCGATCCCGGCGCGCTCGCGCGGGTCGAGGCGGACGCCGTTGAGACGCTGGCCCGCCGGGACGCTCCGCTGGCAATCCGCCAAATAGCGCAGGCGGATCGGGAGTGGGTGCGCGCCTGCCGCCGCGGCGGCAGCCCGCCCCGGGAGACGATTCCGGCGCGGCTCCAGGCGCTGACGCTCGGCGAGGTGACGCTGGTTAGCCTGCCGGGCGAGCCGTTCGCCAGGACCGGCCAGATGGTCCGCGATCAGGTCCCGGGTGCGTGGCCCGTCGGCTACGCGGGCAGCAACCTCGGCTACCTCTGCCCGGACGACGTGCTCGAAGCGGGCGGGTACGAGGCGGACGTGGCCTACCGCCTCTACGGCGAGCAGAACTTCGGCCCCGGCACAGAGGCGGCGCTCGTGCGCGCCGCCGCCCGCGCCGCCCGGCTCGCCGCCCGCGCCGCGGCTACCGGCTCCCGGGCCGATCGATCCGCGCCGACCCGGGAGCTTCGGTGAGGACCTCGTTCGCGTCCCCGGCGAGACGGTAGCGGTCGGAGCCGGTCCGCTCCAGCGTCACCAGAGTCAGCACCTCGAAGCGGTCCCCCTCGCCGACGTCCCAGTAGCGGACGACGTCGCCGGGGCGGAAGCCCTCGGAGTCTTCCACGGTCAGGGCTACCGGGACGCCCTGCTTGACGCTCACCAGGCGCGTCGAGGCAGCGGCCGTGCGCAGGCGCTTTCCCTGGAGGAACCCGGTGTCGGCGGAACGCTTGTTGGGTCGGGTGTACTCGTGGGGGACGTGCGTGGTCAGCGTCCGCGCGTCCGGTACGTCGTTCACGACGGCGCGCCCGAGGTCGAGCGGGGCGTCGAGGAAGAGGCGCGCGGCTCCCCCGCCTCCGCCCGCCTTCTCGACGCGGGCGATGCGGTAGGCGGTATTGCGCGAGTACGCCGGGTTCGAGAAGGTCACGACGCGTCCCGTGAGAGCCGCCGTCGCGGGCAGCTCCCGCCCGTCGTCCGCGCGGAGCAGCAGCACCCCCTTCTCGCCGTCCTCGACCGCGGAGATGGTCCCGCGCCAGGCGTCGCGCGCCATCGCCACCGACCACCCTTCGGCGGCATACGTCCCCCCGCCCACCATTTCCAGGGAGAGGAGCGTCCCGTCCGCGTCGCGGCGGGCGTGGACGAACCGTCCGGCGAGGCGCTCCCCCGACGCGGTCCGCGCCCGGGCGTCGCCGCTGGAGTAGATCAGGTGCCGCGAGCCGTCCGCCCGGACGATGCGGAGTGCCACGGGGGCAATCTCTCCGGCGTCATCGCCCTCTACCGCAAGGCGCTCGACGCCCGTCACGGCGGGGCCGTCCGGGGCCGCGTACGGCTCGGCGACCGCGGCGTACGCGCTGGCGAGGTTCTCCCCCCGGCGGCGGACGACGAGGTAGGCCGCCTTCGGCTGCGCGGGCACGATACCGGGGGCCTCGGCGGTCAGTACGGCGTCTTCGGGCGACTCCGGCGCGACCGTCAGGCGCAGGCGCGTCCGCCCGTCGATCTCCCACTCGGCCCGGAACGGGGCGTTGAGGGCGCTCTCCGCGCGGCGCACGCGGGTCAGGAAGCCGTACCCGTTACCCGGCGGCGGGTTCCACGCGGGCTTATTGGGGTGGCCCGCGATGTCGCCGTCGTTGATCTGGAGGTTGCCCCATTCGACGTCGGCCCCGGCGAGCGATCCCTTCTCCTCGGGGCCGAGCGGGACGCCCGAAACGCTGAGTCGGTTTCCCTCGCCGTGGAAGAGGTAGTCATGCTGCTTTCCGCCGCGCACCCGGAAGATGTCCACCAGGAACCCGTCGATCAGGGCGACGGTGCGCCGGTAGAGTGCGACGCCGAGCGCGCCGTATGACGCCTCGGACGATGCTTCCATGACCTGCGTCGCGCCCGCGCCGGGAAGGTCGGCGAGCAGGTGCAGACTTCCGCCCGTGCCCGGTCCCATCTGGCTCTTCTCGTCCACCACGACCAGGTTGTGCGCGACGGTCTGGCGGGCAAAGCCGACCTGGGTGTGCGTGGTCCCCAGCCCGTAGCCGAGGTCGTAGGTCAGCTCGTAGCCGTGCGAGAAGAAGTTGACGTTCAGGTCGTCCAGGTGGCCGTGGTTCAGCGTCGGGCCGAAGCGCATCAGCAGCGCCTGCGCCCGGTCGCCCGCGCCGCGCCGCAGGACGCCGACGCCCTTCTGGCCGAACAGGTCGGTTCGGGAGAGTCGCCCCGCCAGCGCCTTTCGGGCCGCATCCGGGCTGCCCCCGGGCGCACGCCCCGCGTGGAAGAGCAGCCAGGCGCGGTCGCCGGTGAAGCCGCCGCCGACCACGGTGTTCAGCGACGCCGCCCGCATCCGGTGTCCTTCGACGTCCCCGCCCGTCACGGCGAGCAAAAGGTCGCCGACGAGCCTGCGCTCGCGCGGGTCCCGGGTGCGTGCGTACAGCCGCTCGATCGAGCGCAGGTCGCGCGCGTCGAAGAGGGCGTCCTCTTTCGGCTCGATCTTCCCCGGGGCGGGCGTCGAGTCGCCGTAGCGCGGCGTCCGGCCGCAGCACTTCTGGCTCAGGTTGTGCAGCAGGAGGAAGTGGCGCAGGCGCGGGTGGGCGTACAGGTCCAGGCCGTCCGGGTAGTCGGCGTTGCCCCGGAAGTTGGCCAGCGGCTCCGCGAACGTCAGGTACAGCTCGCGGCTGTGGTCCGCGTACAGCGTGGAGGTCTCGAAGTACTTGCCGTCGCGGTCCAGGTTGTTGTCGAGCAGCGCCCGCGCGCCGCACGCGCTGTCGACGGCGTAGCGGACGTACTCCGGGATGTCGAGGCAGAGGCCCACCGCCATCGCGCCGCGCATGTA
Organism: Armatimonadaceae bacterium; assembly: GCA_035539875.1. Taxonomy (GTDB): domain Bacteria; phylum Armatimonadota; class Armatimonadia; order Armatimonadales; family Armatimonadaceae; genus CALEKU01. The sequence continues at coordinate 826 of DATLHN010000083.1, read as the reverse complement.
GTCGGCGTTGCCGTTGTTGAGGAGGTTGTACTTGCGGCTCTGCTCGTAGCAGTACGCCGCCCCGTTCCGGAGCATGTTCTCTTCGATGTTCCGGCGGCGGGTGAGGCCGCCCACCACCGAGGGCGCGTCCAGGGCCGCGGTCTCCGGGACGATCTGGTCGTACTGGTCGGTCAGGTGTACCAGGACGCGGGCGACCTGGTACCAGGGCCGGTCCAGCCGTCCGCTCGGCGGGTTCGAGGGGTAGTCCCAGCTTCCCTTGTCGCAGGCGGGGTAGATGGCCGCTATCCGGTCCAGGACGCGCGCCGCCTTCTCCGCGTACCGCGCGTCGCCCGTGACCGAGTAGGCGTAGGCGAGGTGGTTCGCCGCGCCGAAGATCAGCTTCTCGATGGCCCAGGCGTTGTACGAACCGACGAAGTAGTGCGTGCGCCCGTCCTTGCCGACGTACCCGGTGCCGGGGTCCGGGTGGTCGGCGTCCGGCAGGACGTGCCCGCCGGAGCAGCGGACGGTGCCGGGCCGCTCGAACGAGCAGTCGGCGGCCGACCACCACCCCCAGTCGCCGCCGCAGATCGGGCAGCCGGTGAAGCCGTAGGCGAAACACGCGCCGGGCTTCGGCAGGTTGTCGCGGTACCAGTCGTCTGATTTCGCCAGCCAGGAGTCCGCCTCGGAGACGATGGCGTCGCGCTCGGCCTTCGCCCAGGCGTGCCGCTTGACGTTCTCGCGCGCCCGGCGTCCACCCCCGCGTCTACCTGACCCCCGCCGCCGTGCGCCGGGGGCGGGACGCTCGACGTCCTCGTCCGGCGGCGCGGCAAGAGCGGCGGGTGTGGCC
>DATLHN010000082.1:0-4763 GCA_035539875.1 Armatimonadaceae bacterium | reverse complement strand
TACCGGCGCGCGCGCGTGCTCATCCTGGACGAGCCGACCGCCGTCCTCGCCCCGAGCGAAGCGCGCGACCTGTGGGCGGCCACCGAGCGCCTGTCGCGCGCGGGAACCACCGTCGTCTTCATCACGCACAAGCTGGACGAGGTAATGGCGCACGCGGACACCGTAACCGTTCTTCGCCGCGGCAAGCATATTCTTACCACGCCCCGCGCGGACACCGACCCGGCCAAACTCGCGGAGGCCATGGTCGGCTCTGGCTCTGCCGCTACTTCGGCCGAGGAGGCCGCGCCGGTCTCGCCAATAGTTTCGCGCACCAGCGGCGACGGCGCGCCCGCTACACCGGTCCTTTCCGTCAGCGGGCTGACGGTGCGCGGGCGGCGCGGCGAGGTGGCCGTGGACGGGGCGTCGTTCGAGGCGCGCGCCGGGGAGATTCTAGGACTCGCCGGAGTGGACGGATCGGGACAGGTCGATCTCATCGAGGCGATCGTCGGGCTGCGCGCCGCCGCGACGACGGCCGACCAGATGGAGCTTGCCGGCATCGACCTTCGCCCCCTCTCCGTAGCGGCGCGGCGCGCCACCGGTATCGGGTACGTACCCGAGGACCGCCACCACCGAGCGCTCGTTCTGTCCTTCACCGTGGAGGAGAACGCGATCCTCGGCCGACACCGCGATTCCGCGTTCGAACGCCGCGGCTGGCTGCGCGGCGGCGTCATCCGCGAGTTCCTCGCCGAGAAGGCGCGGGCGTTCGACGTCCGCGGGGCGGTGGCCGGCGTCCCGGCACGCGCGCTCTCGGGCGGCAACCAGCAGAAGCTCGTCATGTCCCGGGAGCTTTCGCGCGCCCCGAAACTGCTTCTCGCCTCCCAGCCCACGCGCGGGCTCGACTTCGCCGCCTCGGCGTTCGTCCACGACGCGCTCCGGGTCGAGCGCGACCGGGGGGCGGCCGTGATCGTCCAGTCGCTCGATCTCGCCGAGGTGCTCGCCCTCGCCGACCGGGTGGCGGTCATGCTGGGCGGCCGGATCGTCGCGGTCCTCAGCCGGGCCGAGGCGACCGAGGCACGGGTCGGCGCGCTGATGACGGGAGCAGCGGACGCCGAATGATCCGCCGCTTCAACGCCGCCGGCGGATTCGTCCGCGCCCTGCTCGCCCTGCTCGCCGCGCTCCTCGTCGGCGCGGTCGTGATCGCCCTCGCCCAGCGCGACGTGAGCGCGCCGCTGACCGCGTACGCCGCCCTGCTCAAGGGCGCGGTCGGCTCGGCGCAGGGCTGGTCGCAGACGCTGGACCGCACGATGCCGATACTCCTGACCGGCGTCGGCGTCGCCGTGGCGCTCGCGGCGGGACTCTTCAACATCGGCGCGGAGGGCCAGCTCGCGGTCGGCGGTCTCGCCTCCGCGGTGGTCGGCTACAGCTTCCCCGGCCTCCCGGCCCCGCTGCTGCTCCTCCTCGCCATGCTCGCCGGGATGCTCGGGGGGGCCGCCTGGGCGTACCTCCCCGCCCTCCTGAAGGAGAAGCGCGGCGCGCACGAGGTCATCACCGCGATACTGCTCAACTACATCGCGCGCAACACGACCAAGTACCTGGCTTCGGTCTCGCCGCCCCGGGGGTTCAAGGACCCGACCAGCGGCGGCGTCCAGCGCACCCCTGAGGTGGCGGCGACCTTCCCCCGGCTGTTCGGCGACTTCGACGTCCACTTGGGCCTGGTCGTCGCCGTCGTCGCCGTCGTCGCCGTCGCAGTCCTACTGCGCCGCACGGTCTGGGGCTACGAGACCAGGGCGGTCGGCGAGGGCGCGGGCGCTGCGGAGGCGGCGGGCATCCGGGTTTCGCGCGTCCGGATCGTCGCCATGCTGGTCTCCGGGGCGCTCTGCGGCCTCGCGGGCGCGGTGGAGATACTCGGGCCGACGCGCTACCGGGCGTTCCCCGCCGATTTCTACGGAGCCGGCTTCGGCTTCGACGGTCTGGCGGTCGCGCTGCTGGCGGGCGGCTCCCCCTGGGCGGTGCTGCCCTCCGCGCTGCTCTTCGGCATCCTCGGTTCGGGCGCGGAGATCATGGAGTTCGAGGCGGACACGCCCAAGCAGATCGTCGCCGTGGTACAGGCGCTGGTCATCGTGGCGGTGGCTGCCCGCATCGTCGGCCGCAAGCGCGCCGCGACGACGCCTGCCGCGCCGCCCGCAGTTCCGCCGGCGATCGAAGGGCCTTCGAAGACGGAGGCGGACGCGTGATTGACCTTACCGAGATCGTCAAGGCCGCCTTCCGGTTCTGGACCCCACTCGGGTTCGCGGCCATGGGGGGCGTCCTTTCGGAGCGCGCCGGCGTCGTCAACATCGGACTTGAGGCGATGATGCTGGGCGGGGCGTTCGCGGCGGCGGCGGTCGCCGAGACGACCGGCAATCCGCTCTTCGGCCTGCTCGCCGGGACCGCCGCGGGGGCGCTGATCGGGTTCCTGCATGCGGTGCTCACCCAGGCGGCGCGGGTGCCGCACATACTCTCCGGCGTTGGTCTGAACCTCGGGGTCCTCGGTCTCACGACCTACCTGCTGCGCGCTTTCTTCGGCGGCGGCATCGACACCTCTCAAAAGGTGCCGGGCGAGATCATTACGCCCCTGGCGATCTTCGCGGTGGTCGCGATCTGGTTCGTGTTCGCAAAGACTCCGCTCGGCCTGCGCCTGCGGGCGGTTGGGGAGAACCCGGCGGCGGCGCGCTCCGCGGGGGTCAACGTCACCCGGCTGCGCTACGGGGCGGTGACGCTCTCGGGGGCACTGGCGGGACTCGGCGGGGTGGCGCTGTCGCTCGCGGCGCTGGGCGCGTTCCGGGAGAACATGACCGGGGGGCGTGGCTACATCGCGCTGGCCGCCGTCATCTTCGGGCGCTGGCATCCGCTCGGCGCGGCGGCGGCGGCCTTCTTCTTCGCGCTCGGCGACGCGCTTCAGCAGGCGCTTCAGACGGCGGGTCTCGCCGAAACGATCCCGCCCGACTTCCTCACCATCCTGCCGTACGCGCTCACGCTCGTCGCCCTCGCGGGGCTGTCCGGCAAGGCGTCCCCGCCGGCCGCCCTCGGCAACACGGACGAGGCGTAGAATGTGAGGCGGAGCGGTGGCAGTTTCGCCGCTCCGCCGCGGCGGTCAGATGAACTGGGCGAGGTGCTGGCGCGCGCGGGAGAGGCCGCGCTTCTCGCCCTCCACCGAGCCGTTGTACCGGAAGTCCTCCAACTCGATGGCGACCGTCCCGTCGAAGCCGCCCCGGTGCAGGCGCGCGAGGACGTGCGACCAGTCCACGCTGCCCTCGCCCGGGATTGAATAGCGCCAGTGGCCGTCGCCGAAGCCCGGGGTTCCGTCGAACGTCGGCGAGACGTTCCCGTACCGGTAGAGTCCTTCGGCGTCCAGGGCGGTGTCCTTGCCGTGGGCGTGGACGACGCGCCCGATGAACTCGTCCAGGAACCGGCGGTAGTCCACGCCCACGCGCACCAGGTGCGACGGGTCGTAGTTGATCCCGAAGCTGTCGTGAGAGACGACCTCGAACATCGCGCGCAGCGTCTCCGGCGTCACACCCAGAGCCGAGTTGTTCGGCCCGGGCCACCCTTCGACGGCGATCCGAACGCCCCGCTTTTTCGCCTCGTCGGCGACCGTCGGGAAGGAGGCCTTCCAGTTCTCGAAGGACTCGCGGCGGCTCTGCCCGCCGTTCCGGGGGAAGAAGACGCAGAACGCGCGCGTACAGCCCGCGTCCGCCATCGCGTTGACGGCGGCGACGCCCGCCTCGACCGCCTTTTTCCGCTCGTCCTCTTCGGGCGAGAGGAGTCCGCCGGTGCCCGGCAGATCGACCGTCCCCACGAACAGCCCGGCGTCCTTTACCGTCTTCACCCGCTCCGCGTCCGCGCTGCCGAGGTCGATGCTGCCGAACCCCTCTCCCTTGCACCACGCGGCGAAATCCGCGAGGGACAGTTCCTTGCCGCAGGCGCCGGGGATCCGCAATCCGATCGTCATGACTATTACAGCCTCCTGAATCGAGGACTTCGCGCTTCGGCGGGCGCATTCCTGCCACCCGGAGCGGCAAAATCGGGAACGCCGCTGCGGCGGTGGCATCCAATATACCAATAAGAATATAGTGGGCGCGCGTGCGGCCTATCCGACGCCGTTCAGGAAGGGGCGTTCGTGGAACCGGAAAACCCCACGTCGCTGCGGCGACTTGCCCAGGATCACTGGGCGCAGAGCAAGGCAGACCTTACCACCGCGACTATTCTCCGCGACGCGGGCATCTATTACGCGTCGGTCTTCTTCGCGCAGCAGGCGGCGGAGAAGGCATTAAAGGCCGCCGTTATTTCGCATCTGAAGTGCCACCCGAGGGGACATAACCTCATCACGTTCGCGAACGACCTCCACGCCCCCCTGAACGTCATGAATGCCGCCGCGGAGCTGAACCTGGAGTTTCTGGCCAGCCGCAACCCCGAGCACGCCGAGGGCGTCCCCGCGCAGATGTACGACCGCGAGTCCGCAGACCTTCACCTCCAAGCCTGTGAGGAGATCCTGAAATGGACCCGCGCGCACCAGCCCTGACGGCGAGGCGAACCGTCGCGACAGCAGGGATAACGCGCGCGGCGTAGAAAGTTTAGGCAGAACCCCATTTCACAGGAATGAAGGCATGCCACTCTTTCTCGGTCTCGACACCGGAACCAGCGGGACCAAAGCCGTTCTCGTCAACGAAGCGGGCGATGTACTGGCGACCGACACCCAGGAATACCCCCTCTCCACCCCCCACCCCCAGTGGGCCGAGCAGCAC
>DATLHN010000081.1:0-3233 GCA_035539875.1 Armatimonadaceae bacterium | reverse complement strand
CCGACAGGTCGATCGCCCCGCCGCTCTTCCAGAACGCGGGCCAGTGTCGGCGGCAGGCGGCGAACGTCGCCCCGGCGTCGGGCAGCGCGTCCGGGAGCGCCCGCGCTGGCGAGAAGGCGCAGACGAAGGCGAACGCGCCGGACGCGGCGGCGCGGGTGTCCGGCCGGAGCGTGACGCGGTCGGCGCGCGGCGCGGCGAGGCCGGTGACGTCCAGCACTTCGTTCTCGCGCGCCTCCGCGGTCTGCGGCGACGCGGCGGCGCTGCCCTCGCCGCCGGACGTGTAGACTACCCGGAGGGTCTTGCCGACGCCCGGGGCGGGGTCCTCCGACAGGCCGAGCGCCGCGCCGGTCGCGCGCAGCGTCAGGCGTCCGTCGCGGACCGCGTTCGCAACGGCCGCGGTGACGTCGAGCCACCGGTCGCCCGCGCCGTACTCGGCCTTCACGATCCGGAGTGCGGGCAGCGGCGGCGCGGCGGGTGGGGCGGCGGAGGAATCCGCGCCGGGCTGGCGCAGTTCGGCCCTTCCCTGCCAGGCGAGGCTGACGTGGTAGACGGCGTCGTCCATCCGGCGCTCGAAGTCGGCGCGGTTCTTGCGCGCGGGGTCGCCGCCGCGCCGCTCGAACCGCCCGGGGCGGCCCCAGTCGCCGACGTGGTTCGCGAACGGCAGTGGGTTGTTGCCCGGGCATTCCAGGAAGACCGCCAGGCGTCCGGCCCGCACGAGCGGGGATACGACGCGCACCGCGACCGCGTCCAGCGTCGGGTGACACGCCGTGGTCACCGTCACCGGCTCGCCGTCCAGTTCGAAGCGGCTGGTGACGATGCCGCTCCAGAGGTCGAGGGTCTGCCGGGGGTTTCGCAGGTCGCCCGCCGCCGCGGGCGTGCCGTCCTTCCGGGTCAGCGCCAGCCCGATCCGGCCCAGGTTGACGCGGTGCGGGTTGGCGGCCAGCCAGGCGGAAAGCTCCGGCCGCTCCGGGTCGGGCATCGCGTAGCGGACGGGGCGGCCGTGCGTGTCCCACACCTGGCCCCGGAAGTCCTCGGGGCGCTGGCCGCCGGGCGGGAGCGGCCCGCTGTGCCAGCCCCACTGCGCCATCGTGTTGAACGGCGCGAAGGTCTGGAGGCCGGTGACGTCCATGCCGAAGGCGAACTCGCCGTTGCCGACCTGCAGGGGCCGCTCCCCGTCGTAGCGGGTCAGCTCGACGTTGTGGCGCGTCACCAGCGCCCGGCGGTCGATCGGCGGGCGCGGCGCGGGCGGCGGCGAGTCGGCCGATTCCGCGTCCGCGCGGGCGGACACCGGCAGGGCGGCGAGGGCGAGGGAGGTAACTCCGGCGCGAACGACGGCCCGCCGTCTCACGAAGCGGGGCCGAGGGCGAAGGTCAACTGGTGACGCCCGGCGATCTCGACGATGCGCGCGATGTCCGGCGGGCCCGCGGGGAGCGCGCTCAGCTCGCGGAAGAACTGCTCCAGGCCGCCGGGCGTCAGCACCACCAGCAGCGCGCCCGTCGTCTCCCCTATGTTGCGGTAGGTGTGCAGGCTGCCCTTCGGGGCGTAGACCGCCGCGCCGGGGCCGCAGGTCGCCTCCTGCGGCTCGCCGCCGCCGACGTCCACGAAAAGGAACGTGCCGCTCAGGACGTAGAACGCCTCGTCCTCGCCGCCGTGCCGGTGCGGGGGCGGGCCGATTCCCGGCGGGACGGTCGCGAGCACCAGGCTCAGTCGGCCGCCGGTCTGCTCCGCCGTCAGCAGGTCCACGTGCGTCGTGCCGAGCACGCCGTAGCCCGCGCCGGGGCCGGGGTCGGAAATGGTCACGCGCGGCGTCGGCTCCGTGGTCGTCGATGTCGGGGTCATGGTGATTATCCTCGGTCGGGTAATTGAAAGCTGTGTAGGGACGGCGCGATCACGAAGGCGAGCAACGGTTTCCGGAGGCCGAAGACGGCGAAGGCGGCCGCGAAGAGGTACCAGCCGAGGCCGACGACGAGCAGCCACCGACCGCGCTCCGCCGGGTCGCGGAACCGGTGGACGATACCGACGTAGATCAGCGCGCTCACCACCAGCGTGAAGGCAGCCAGCAGCACGTGTTCGTCCGCGCCGAGGCGCAGTGCCGTGATCTCCATTGGGTGCTCTCCCGCGCCTAGGTTCGCGCCTGCCCGCCGGAATCCTCCCGGGGCCGCACTGCGCCGAGCGCACGCCACCCCCGCAAAATTGCAGGCGACCTGGTATATAATTTTCCCAGATGTGCGTGCGTACGAGCGTGCGCGCGCCGATTCCGCTGAAGGAGGACGATATGCGCATTCGCTCCCGGCCGCCCGCGGGCGGAGGGGCGGCAGCGGCGGCCGTTGCCGCCGCCGCCGCCGTGCTTTGCTGCCCCGCCGCCGCCCGCGCTCAGCAGTTCCCGCCCGCGGCCCTCGAAAGCCCCGGCGGCCTCGTGAACCTCGACGTCCCGGCGGTGCGCCCGAGTGGCGCGCTCGCCGCCCGGCTGGAGGTCCGCGCGTTCCGCGGCGAGGAGGACCTCGTCTACACCGGCCTCAGCCTGGACTACGGCATCGGCGGCGGCTGGGGAGCGGTCCTGCGCGGCGCGTTCGCCGAGCGCCAGAGCCGGGCGCTCACCGGCGCGGGCAGCAGCGGCGCGATCCGCCACGGCGGCTCGGACGTGGAGGTCGCCGCGCGGTACCGGCCCGGCCGCCAGCCCGCGGACGACCGCTTCGCGTACGCCGCCCAGGTCGGCGTCAGCTTCGCCGGGACGCCCGCGCAGGACGACACGTTCCTGACACTGGGCGCGATGGCCTCGGCGCGCATCGGCGACCGCGGCACCGCCTACCTCAACCCGCGCGCCGTCCTGATCGACGACAACACCCTGGTCGGGATCGGCATGGGCGGGTTCGTGCGGCTGTCGGACCAGTTCGCCCTGCTCGCGGACTTCACGCCGCTCCTCTCGGGCGACAACACGCGCAAGACGACCACCGGCGAGCCGTCGCGGCGCGACGTCTTCGGCTTCGGCCTGCGCTTCGGCCCGTCCGCGACGGCGGCCGACGCCGACGACGCCCGGCGCGATCGCTGGGACGTGGAGGTGGGCTACACCAACGCCGTGGGGCGGACTACCGGCTTCGGCCTGACCCCGGGGCTGGGAGACAGCGGCGCGTTCTACGCGGCGTTCACCTACGCCCGCTGACCCGAAAGGAGGCAAGTGCCATGCGACGACGGCAGGCTATCCTGCTCCTGTTCCCGCTGCTCGCGCTCCTGAG
>DATLHN010000080.1:0-5354 GCA_035539875.1 Armatimonadaceae bacterium | reverse complement strand
GAGGTCCGCGTCTTCCTCGAGGAGCGCCTCCGCGTCAACTCGCTCCCCTCTCCCGGCGCGTGGCTCGCCTCACTCCTGGGCCGGACCGTGTCCTGGGCCTCGCACATCGTCGAAATGCTCTTGATCCCCGTACTCGCGTTCTACTTCACGCTGGACGCGCGGGAACTGCGCAGCGAGCTTCTCTTCCTGGTCCCGAAGGGCCGCCAGCGCTCCACGCTCGCCATCCTGAGCGAGAGCAGCGCCATCATGCGCGACTACGTCGTCGCGCAGTTCTGGCTGGCCGTTATCGCGGGTGTGGTCACCGGCGTCGGCCTTTCGCTGGTCGGCATGAAATACGCGCTGATTCTGGGCATCTTCGCCGGGGTGACCCGCGCGATACCGATCATCGGCCCGCTGATCGGCGGCATCCCACTGACCCTACTGTCGTTCGTCTACGGCGCGCAGTCCGGCAATCCGCTGCTCTGGCTCTGGGTCATCGGGTTCTTCTCGCTGCTGCACCTGATCGAGAGCAAGATCATCATGCCCAAGTTCCTCGGGCACCGACTGCACCTGCACGCCGCGATCATCATCGTGGCGCTGCTGATCGGCGGGGAGTTCTTCGGACTGATGGGCATGTTTCTGGCCGCACCGGTCGCGGCACTCGCGCGCACTCTCATCATGCACTACGTCGTCGTGCCGCGCCGCCGCCGCGAGCGCGCCGCCCGGCAGGCGGCCCGTCCCGTCGGCGGTCGCGTGCTGCGCCTCGAGCGCGCCCTGCGCGTAAGCGACTCCGGCAGTGCGCCCGCAGAAAGCTCCCCGATGCACACCAACACCCCGGCCCCGCAGCCCAGAACCGAGGACCGCAGCGCGTGAACTTCCTCCAGTCGGTTACCCTCGGGATCGTCCAGGGATTGACCGAGTTTCTACCTATCTCCTCGACCGCGCACCTGAAGATCGTTCCCGCCCTTCTCGGCTGGCGGGACCCGGGCGCGCCGGCGACCGCCGTCATCCAGCTCGGAACGGCGGCGGCGGTCATCGCCTACTTCGCGAGGGATCTGTGGGGGATGACGAAGGCGCTGCTCGCCTCGCTCCGGCCCGGCGCGGACCGTAGTTCCGTCGAATCGCGCATGGCCATCGGGGTGGTCCTGGGGACAATCCCGATCATTGTCGTGGCGCTCCTCCTCAAGGACTTCATCGAAACGACGTTCCGCGACACTCGCGTCATCGGCGTCACCCTGATCGCGATGGCCGTGGTTCTCTACGTGGCGGACCGGTTCGTGCCCAAGCATCGCAGTCTGGAGGACATAAAGATCAAGGACGGGCTGCTGGTCGGGGCGATGCAGGCGCTCGCGCTGGTACCCGGCGCGTCGCGGTCCGGCTCCACGATGGCGGGCGCGTTCATGACCGGCCTGAACCGGGAGGCCGCCGCCCGCTTCTCGTTCCTGCTCTCCGTCCCGGCAATCGTCCTGGCGGGCCTCTACCAGATGAAGGCGTTCATCCGACCCGAACCCCTCCCGATAGGCGCGCCCGCCATCATGGAGTGGACGCCGTCGCACCTGATCGTCGCGACCGTCGTCTCCGGCGTGATCGGGTACGCCTCGATCGCGTTCCTGATGCGGTTCCTGCGGACGCACTCGACCACGGTGTTCGTGGTCTACCGCATCCTGCTCGGCATCCTGCTGCTGCTCCTCGTGGCCTCGGGGCGGCTCCCCGCGTGATCGGCCTGCCACACCTTGAAGCCTGGCAGTGGGCGATGGTAGCCTTCGCCACGCTGTTGATCGGGGCGGCGAAGACGGGATTCGCGGGCATCGGCATCATCTCGATCGCCCTGTTCGCGCTCGTCTGGCCGGCCCGCGAGTCGGTGGGCATCGTCCTCGTGGTGCTGATCTGCGCAGACTGCGTCGCCGTATCGTCGTACCGGCGCGCGCTGGCGCGCTGGGACATTCTGAAACAGATCTACCCCTGGGCGCTCCTGGGGATCGGCCTCGGCTTCCTCGCGCTGGGCCGTGTGAGCGACGCCGAAGCCAAGCGTCTCATCGGAGGGATACTCCTGCTGCTCGTCGGACTCGCGCTTTACCGCACGGTGCGCAGCGGCACGCCCCCGCCGGCCGTCGAGGGGGAGCCGAGTCCGGCCGCGCCGGTGCCCGCCTGGCTCACGGCCGTCGCGGGGACCGTCGCGGGCATGACGACCATGGTGGCGAACGCCGCCGGACCGGTGATCGTTCTCTATCTGCTCGCGCGCAAGCTGGACAAGGTGACCTTCGTCGCGACCGCCGCCTGGTTCTTCTTTACGCTGAACCTCTGCAAGGTGCCGTTCGGCCTGCGCCTCGGCGTCGTCAATCCTACCTCGCTCGCCGTCGCGCTGGCGCTCCTCCCCTGCGCGATCGCCGGGGGCGCGCTCGGCAAGTGGGCGCTTCCCCGCGTCAACCAGCGCGCGTTCGAGATTACGACGCTCGCGCTGACGTTCGCGGCGGCGGTCCGCCTCCTCCTTTAGCAATGCAGGCGCTGGAGTGCTACGTCTGCCAACGAATGTCAGGGAGTGGAAACTAAACAGGCAAGTTCGCCGTCTAAATAGCCACAATCTAACCACGGAAGCGGAAAAACGGGGTGAGGAGGCTCAGGGACAGATGGTGCTTGTGGTGGAGACCGGCAACGGAGACATCATCGACCGAATGTGGCGCCTCGTGGTTAGCGCCCGCCGCAACGACGACAGTCCGGAGATCTGGCGTCTGACCGATGACATACTGGACGCGATCCGCGAGTTTTACCGCCTCGGGCGGCAGGAATCCGGAGGGCAGCACGAGGGTGCCTACGTCCCCGTCGCGGAGCGCCTGAGCCGCTTCCTGGACATTCCGGTGGACCCGACCACCACCGCGCCCCACCTGCTCTGCCGCCCCGACGTGGTCTATCACCTGTAAAAGCCGCCCGCCCCGGATACCCGTGTATCCGGGGCGGGCGGCGGACGGTACTTCCGCGCGCTACTTGATGATCCTGACCTGGGACGGTTCGGTCAGTTCGATCTGCGGGCGCCCCTTGTAGTCGCTGAACTTGCCGGTGATGAGGACCCGTTTGTCCTTGAGCTTGTCGAGGTCTGGGAACTTCGAAAATCGGGAGGCGAAGACGATCGCGGTGAGCGCGTTCTGGTATCGCTCGTCGAAGTTGAGGATGACGAGACCGTAGCTGTCCGGGGCGAAGACCGCTACCACCTTGCCCTCGAACGCCCCGTCCTTGCCGATCAGCTTGCGCGCCTCGCCGATGTCGCTGGCGCGAAGGGCCTTCTTGACGGAATCGTCGCTTGCGGCGACGGTCGCGAACTCCGTCTTCGCCGCGACGACGTGCTGGGGCTTCCGGTCATCTTTAACGGGTTGCTGCGCGAGCGTCGGCAGCGCCCACAGGGCGCACACAGTCGCGGCCAGCACCGCCGCGGGCGCGAACGTTCGGGTGCGAGTCATGGTCGGTCCTCAGAAACGCCTGGGTGTCTTCCTCCACTGTACCACGAAAATCTCACGCGAAGAGAGCAGGCACACCGCCGGTGTGCCAGAAGAGGACCGTCGCAGTGGGAGAGTAGAGGCCCGAGGCGACGCCCCCCAGGAGCCCGGCGAACGCCTTGCCGGAGTACACGGGGTCGAGGAAGATGCCCTCCGTGCGCGCCAGCAGACGGAGGGCTTCCTCGCCCGCGGGGGTGGACGCGCCGTATCGTTCGCCCATGTATTCCATCGGGCAGTAGACGTCGGAGGGAGTGACCCAGTCGGGCGCGCCGAGCCTGGCGAGGGTGGCGTTGGCGAGGGTGGCCACGTCTACCTCCCATGAGACGGTGTCCGGAAGCGCGACGCCCATACCGTGTATCCGGGTGGTCAGTCCGAGGAGACGGACGCCCGCTTCGAGGCCGGCCTGCGTGCCGCCGGAACCGGTGGCGACGACCAGGTAGTCGGGAATTGTCCTCTGGTCATGGGCCATCTCGCGTACCGCGGCGGCGAAGCCCACCGCGCCGACCGCGTTCGAGCCGCCGATGGAGATGACGTAGGGACGGCGGCCCTCCGCGCGCATCCCTGTCGCGAGCACGTCCATGTACCCGGAAACGTCCTCCCCCTCCGGCGCGAAGTGCAGGGCGGCCCCGAGCCAGTCGTCCAGGATCAGGTTGCCGGTCCGTCGGGCGGGTTCGGGGCCGCGCAGGCACAGGTGCGTCTCCAGACCGAGCATCGCTCCGACGCCCGCCGTCTGGCGGCAGTGGTTGCTCTGGGCGGCCCCGGCTGTCAGAAGTACGTCCGCCCCCTGCTCCAGCGCGTCCGCGAACAGCCACTCAAGCTTCCGCAGTTTGTTCCCGCCGAGCGCGACGCCGTTCAGATCGTCGCGCTTGACGAGCAGCGTGGGCACGCGGTTGGGGCCGCCGAGGCTGTCGCGCAGCCGGTCGAGCCGGTGAATCGGCGTCGCCTCGGGGACGAGCCGCACGCGGGGAAGCCGCGCCAACGCGGCGTCGAAGTCAGACGCGGAATACGATGCCGTCATACGCCACCTGAATCCCGTGGGGAAGGAACGCCCTGACCAGGTCCTCGTACATCAGCCCGCCGTTGTGCGAGAAGTGCGTAGCAACGAGCGTGGTGGCATCGGTCACCGCGCCCCGGCGGCGCAGCTCCTGGGCCATCTCGACGACACCTTCGACGCCCATGTGCCCGCGGTTCTGGCACGGCTGGCCGCCGTACGTGCAGTCGAAGAGGGCGAGGTCGAGCGGCGGGCCCTTCTCCAGAGCGTCGAGCGTCTCCGCAGGATAGAAGCCCGAATCGTGGCCGTAGAAGATCGACCTGCCGCCGCGGGTGATGCGCAGCGTCAGCGCCCCGGGAACGTGATCGGCGGGCAGGGGCAGGATCTCGTCCCCCAGCGCCGTGGTGACCGGTTTCAGCGGTTCCAGAAGGTGCAGTTCCAGGTTACGGGAAGAAGGATCGGCAAACGCGTCGCGGATCATTTTCAGGACTTCGGCGTTTCCGTAGACCGCGATCGGCGCGGAGGGCGGCGTGGCGGTGAAGGGCGGCGCGGCCCACGCCAGTTCCGACGGGACGATGTGGTCGCTGTGCTGGTGCGTGAAGACGAGGGTGCGGACGTCGAACAGGTCGCGCCCGGAACGCAGCATCTGCATGACGGTGTCGGCATTGAAATCGACCTTGAGGTCGTCGTCGATGAGCGCACCCGACCGGGAGCGGAGGTTGGGTCCGCCGCGCTTGCGCGCCTCCAGACAGTACGGACAGCGGCAGAACGGCGCGGGCCAGGCTTCGGCGGCAGCGGTGCCAAGAATCGTGAGTTCCATCCCGCCCATTGTAACACCGCCGTCAAGTGCGGGAGGGGTACAATCTGAACGGAAGGGAACAGGTGACTCCGATGCA
>DATLHN010000079.1:0-2169 GCA_035539875.1 Armatimonadaceae bacterium | reverse complement strand
CACCGACTCCTCTTTGGAAGAGACGCGCGGACAGGCAAAGGCGCTGTGGGCGGAGTTGACCGACGGTTAGGGTTCCTTCACGATCTCGAGGTCGTCCAGATAGGCTTCGACCTGCGAGGCGTTGAAGGTGTGGACCCAGAGTTGCAGAAATGCCGTCTGTGGCGGCGCGTCGAAGCGCAATACGAACGGCTCCCACTTCCCCACTGCCCCCGAGAGCGTGCCGACGGGCTTCTCGTTTCCGCCGCCCGCGTCGGCGGGGTTCAGACGCTCCCCCTTCGCGTCGAAACTGCGGACGTACATGCCGATGCCCGAGCCGCTCGCATGGTACACCTTGCCGCGAAGCAGGTACTTGCCGCCGCCATGGCCGCCCACGGGGATTCGCGCCGAAAGGATGTTGGAGCCTGACTTCGAGTCGGCGTCGGCGATTTTAAGGGACGCACGCCCGGTGGCGGCGCGCTCCGTCGAGATCGAGCCCATACCCGCCTTCGGGACATTCCAGGCCCAACTGTCTACCTCGAAGCCGCCGTTCTTCAGCAGTCCCGTGCCGCCGCCTTCCCGGGGTCCCGGGGTGTAGGGGGTGATCCTGAGTGTTATCACCGCGCTCGCGACCGGCTCCCGCAGGTTTATCCCGATCCGCGTGGGCGTCACTCCGGCGTCCTCTTTGATCTCCTCGGCGTCGAGCGTGTAGGCGAGACCGCCCGCGTCTATCTCCACCCGCACCGCCTGGTCAACGTCGTAGACGAGCAGGCTGCCGTCCTCCTGCTTCCGCCACGAACCGAGCGTCAGCAGCGCGGTGCCGAACGACTTCGGCGCACGCATCTCCACCCGGTCGGTGACCGTGAGCGCGCCCGCGCCCTGCCGGGAGTAGGCGAAGGTCCGGTGCAGACTCTTGAGTTCCGGCACGGGATAGGCGGAGGTCAGGTCGAGGGCGAGGGTATCGGAATCGTCCGTGAAAGCCGTCTTCAGCACCTTCGCCCTGGCATCCGCTCCCGCCTTCTGCAGCGTCCCGCCTATCACCGGAACGGGGTGGCCGTAGGAGTTGAGGAGTTTGCTGTCGTAGCGTCGGCTGCTGAAGGTCCGCGCGGTGTAGGTCTCCGCGCCCGGGTCGAGCAGCACCGGTCGGTCGCCGAGGGCTACGACAAACGAGCCGAGGTCGTTGTGGTTGTGGTGCTCGGCGTTGTTCCCGCCCTTGAGCGCGACGGCGATCTGCGCGCGCTTCGCGCCCGGTCCGGGGCGCGCGATCAGGATGCCCGCCCCGTCGAACCACGTCCGCAGGGGCGAGGTCACGGCGGAGGAGGACGCAGCGCCCCCGGCGGGTGTCCGCACCGGGGGCAGGTCGGGCGCGCGGACGCCCGCGTAGAGCATCGCCTCGAAGAGCGTGCTCTGCGCCGCCTGTGGGTCGAGCGTGTCGTACCCGTCCAGGCCCAGTTTCAGGCGTCGGTTGACGTAGTACATCAGCGGCGCGGAGGGCTTCGCGAAGACGCCGCAGTCCGCGAACGCGGGCGAGAGTCCGTTGTCGATCTGGATGCACGCGCCGAAGGCGGCGGGCATGCGCGCCTTCGGGTCGGCCATCAGGTCCAGTCTGCCCCCCGTCGCCAACCGGACAGTCTCGGCGAGGAACACGTAGTTCCCGAAGCCGTAGTTCCAGTAGCCCAGCCCCTCGCTGCAGTAGCCGTCCGGCGTGAAGCCGTTGAGGAAGTTTTTCGAATACTTCTCCGCGGCGGCGACGAACCGGGCGCGCTCCTCCCGCGACTCCGCCTGCGCCAGGGCCGCGCCGGTCACCCCGGCCAGGCAGACCGAGTTCCAGTTGTTGGTGGTGTTCATCCACCAGTTGCGGGGGCGCTTGCCCGCGACCATGTCCGCGTACGGGGCGAGTATACGCCGACGGACGTTCTCACGAATCGCCTGCCGCGTCTTCGCGCTCAGCCGGTCGCCCAGCAGGTAATCGGCCATTGCCAGGTTCCACCCGAGGGCGGACGACCCGAGGTCGATGTCGATGGTCGTCCCCTTGAAGTTCTCCAGTTTCGCGTCGTGCGCGGGCATCACCCAGGTCTTCTCGGCGCAGAGCGCGGCGACGAGTTCCTCGACGGCAGGAAGGAACCGGCCCTTGTTCTCCGCGCACTCCGCCAGCACGAGCGCGGTGACGCGGCCGCGGCGGTTGTTCGCGAC
>DATLHN010000078.1:0-10153 GCA_035539875.1 Armatimonadaceae bacterium | reverse complement strand
GGCGTCAGGGAGGTGAGGTACGCGGGTCTCGGACATGTCGCCGCCATTCTACGGGCCGGGGTGGGCGCTGTCAAGCGAGCCCACCCCGGTCAAATAACTTTACTCCGGGACGGCAGGTCCGGGCGCGGCGGCGGGTCCGGGCGTATCGGTGGCGAGCGGCGTCGGCTCCGCGGCGGGCGACGCGCCGGGCAGGGTGGTCGCGCTCGGGAACGGGGAGGTCGTTGTCGTCCCGTCCCGGGGCCAGAGCAGCCAGGCGAGCAGGACGAGGGCTGCCAGCGCGATCACCGTCCACACCCAGTTGGTGCCGCCGCCCGTGTCGTCGGCTGCGACCGCCGCGGAGCCGACGCCGCTCGCCACCGATACGCCCGGACCCGCCGCCGCCGCGCCCGGGCCTGCCGTCCCGGAGTAAAGTTATTTGACCGGGGTGGGCTCGCTTGACAGCGCCCACCCCGGCCCGTAGAATGGCGGCGACATGTCCGAGACCCGCGTACCTCACCTCCCTGACGCCCTCGCGCGGCTGCGCGGCGGCCTGATCGTCTCCTGCCAGGCGCTCCCCGACGAGCCGCTCTTCGGCTCCCACATCATGGCCCGCATGGCCGTTGCCGCGCAGGCGGGTGGGGCGGTCGGCCTTCGCGCCAACACCCCGGTCGACGTCAAAGCGATCAAGGATGCGGTACCGGACCTGCCCCTCATCGGCCTGTTCAAGGTCGTCGTCCCCGGCTTCGAGGACGTCTACATCACGCCGCGCGTGGAGGACGCCGTCGCGATCGCCGAGGCGGGCGCGGACATCATTGCGCTCGACGCCACCGACCGCCTCCACCCCGAGGGCACCGCGGCGAACGTCCTCCACGCCGTGAAGGAGGCGACGGGCCGCCTGATCATGGCCGATATCTCGACCGAGGCCGAGGCGCTCGCCGCCGTGGACGCGGGCGCGGACGTGATCTCCACCACCCTCTCCGGCTACACCCCGTACTCGCCGCAACTGGAAGGCCCCGACCTCGCCCTGGTGCGTGCCCTGGCCACCCGGAACCTCCCCGTGCCCGTGGTCGCCGAGGGGCGCATCCACACCCCGGAACAGGCGCGCGCCGCGCTCGACGCCGGCGCGTTCGCCGTGGTCGTCGGCGGCGCGATCACCCGCCCCCAGCAGATCGCCGCCCGCTTCGCGCAGGCGGTGCGGCGGGCGTAAACATGAACCTCCTGGGGATCGACATCGGCGGCACCAAGATCGCCGGGGGCGTCGTGGACGGCCGGACGGGCAGGGTCCTCATCAGGGACCGCGTCCCGACCGAGGCCGCCGAGGGCGGTGCGGCGGTACTGGCCCGCGCGCTCGGACTCGCCCGCTCCCTCGCCGACGCGGCGCGAACGCAGGGCGTCGGCGCGCCGGTCGCGGTGGGCGTCGGCGCGGGCGGGCAGATCGACCCGGACACCGGGGTCGTCGCCTCCGCCACCGACCTTCTGCCCGGCTGGGCCGGGACGCCGCTGCGCGACGCCTTCGCGGGCGGCCTGGGGATCGACGCCGCGGTGGACAACGACGTGAACGCGCTGGCGATCGGGGAGTGCCGCTTCGGCGCGGGGGTCGGCGCGCGCCACCTCGTCTTCCTCGCCCTCGGCACCGGCGTCGGCGGCGCGCTCGTGGTGGACGGACGCCTGTACCACGGCGCGCGCGGGGTCGGAGGCGAGGTCGGCCACCTGCTGCTCTTCCCCGAGGGGCGCGCCGCGAGCGGCGACGACCACGTCCTGCTGGAGGACTACACCAGCGGGGGCGCGCTCGTGCGCCACTACCGCGCGCTCGGCGGGCCCGCGGACCGGGACGGCGTCGCCGTCGGCGAGGAGGCGCTGCGCGACCCGGGCGGCGTCGGCGCGCGAGCGGTGGCGCACCTCGGCGAGTGCCTGGGCCTCGGCCTCGCGTCGCTCGCCAACCTGTTCGACCCCGAGCGGTTCGTCGTCGGCGGGGGTCTCGCCGACCTGGACGAGATGCTGCTCGCGCCCGCGCGCCGGGTTCTGTACGAGCGCGCCCTGCCCATCGTGCGCGCCACACCCGTCGTCCGCGCCGCGCTCGGGCCGGACGCCGCCGTCATCGGGGCCGCGTCGCTCGCGCTGCCGCCCCGGATCGCTGACTGACCGACCGAAGGAAAGCACCAACCCCTTGCCCGAAACGCCCGCCCCACGCGACGCCGCCGTTATCGCCCTCGCCCCGCTGGACGAGCGCCCCGTCAACACCCGCTACCCGCAAATGCTCGGGGCCATCGCCGGGGCCGACGTGCGCCTCCCCCCGGTCGCGATCCGGGGCCTTGGCCGCGTCCCGGCCGACGTGAACGCGGTCGGCGCGTGGCTGCGCGAAGCGGCGGCGGGTGCGGACGCGGTGGTCGCCTCGGCGGAGTACGTCCTCTACGGCAACCTGATAAATGCCCGCATCTCCGGCGAGAGTGCGGCGGACGCGCTGCCGCGCCTGCGCCTGCTGGAAGAGATCGGCGAGGCGGGAAAGCCGGTGTACGCGTTCTCGCTCATCACCCGGGTCTCGAACGCCGACGACTGCGTGGAGGAGCCGCTCTACTGGGCGACGTACGGCACCCGGTTCTACCGGTACTCGCACCTGCTCCACAAGCGGGACGCGGGTGCGCTGGAGGCGGGCGAGGCCGAGGCCATCGCCGCGCTGGAGGCGGAAATCCCCCCGGAGATGATCGCCGACTGGCTTCAGAGGCGGCTGCGGAACCACACGGTGAACCTCGCGCTGCTCGACCTGCTCGCGCGCGGGCGGCTCGCCTTCCTGCTCATTACCTCGGATGACACGTCGCCGTGGGGGACGCCGTCGCGCGAGAAGGCGTGGCTGGAAAGCTGGCTGCGCATCCTCGGCCCGGACGCGCAGTCGCGCGCCATGATGCACCCCGGCGCGGACGAAGTCGGCTCCGCGCTCACCGCGCGCCTCATCTGCGCGCAGAGGGGTTGGACGCCGTCGCTGTACCCGCTCTACGCCGTGCCGGGCGGCGAGGAGATAACCGCGCCCTACGAGGACCGGGCGGTCCAGATCACGGTCGAGGGGCAGATCAAGGCGTGCGGCGGGCGCGTCGCCGCCTCCCCCGAGGAGGCCGACATCGTGCTCGGCGTCCTGCCGCCGTCGCCGCGCCGCACGGAGTGGCGCGCGGACTTCGCGGACGCCGAGCGGGCCGAGCGTACCCCGCACTACGAAGCCTTCTTCGCCGCGCTCGCCCGCTTTCAGTCGTCGGGAAAGGCCGTCGCCCTCGGGGACGTCACCTACCCGAACGGCTCCGACCCGCTCGCCATCGAGATGCTGCTCTCCCCCGCCTGCCCGCTGGACCCCGCGCGACTCGCCGCGTACGGCGCGTGGAACACCGCGGGAAACACCCTCGGCACCGTGGTCGCCCAGGCAGTCGTCTCGCAGTTGACCGATGGCGACCCGGCCCGCGAGCGCGCCCAGGCCCTCTTCCTGGCCCACCGCTTCCTGGAGGACTGGGGATACCAGGCCGTCGTCCGCCGCGAGGCGCGCGCCCGGGTGACCGCCGCCTACGGCCGCCGCGACCCGGACCCGGAGAGCGAGGAGCAGCAGGCGTTCGCCCGCGCCGCCATCGAGGAGGGACTCACCCGCGCCCTTGCCGCGCTCCAGCGGCGCGGCATCGGCGCGGACCTCACGCTCGTCCCGGGCTCCACCCGCCTCCCCTGGCGGCGCACCTTCGAGGCCGACTTCGACCTGGCGTAGCAGCGCGCCGCCCGTCAAAGCCGGGCCGACCCGCACGGGTCGGCCCGGCTTTTTTTGCCGCCCGCGGCAGCGTTTTCCGGCGCGGCGCGCGCCGGAAAACGCTGCCGCGGGCGGCGGGGGCTGTGTTATAATCTATCACAATTACGGGGTAGCGGCGGCCGACCTGCCGCCGGGCGGAACCAAGCCCGGCGGCAGTACGAAGCGACGCCCGGAAAAGCAAACGGAGGCAGGGTGCCGCATGTTGCCGAACTGCGTTGTGATAGGAGCCGCACGATCCGGGACGACCTCGCTCTACGAGTATCTCAATGCCCACCCGGAAGTGTTCATGAGCCCGGTGAAGGAGCCGGACTTTTTCGTCAATCCCCTTCTGAACGCCGTCCACTGTCCGGAGCCGGGGGTAACCCGTACCCCGGAGGAGGAGACCGCTCTTAAGGCGGAGCTGAAGCAGGAGCTGGGCAAGTACGAGTCCCTGTTCGATGGCGCGGGTAACGCCCGGATCCGCGGCGAGGCGTCCGCGCACTATCTGGGCGATCCGACCGCGGCCATGCACCTGCGCCGCTACGTGCCCGACGCCCGGTTGATCTGCGTTCTGCGCGATCCGGCCCAGCGGATGCACTCCCACTTCATCCACCACATGAGGGTCTTTTCCGACTTCGGCAGCACGGAAGAGGAACTCCAAAAGCTGACGGCACAGTTCTACGAAACCGTTGACCGAGCCTACGCCGAAGGCTATTCGCACCCCGCGACCAATGACGCCGAGGTGTGGGTCCGGACCGGCTTTTATCACCAGCACCTGACCCGCTTCCAGTCCCTTTTCCCCGCGGAACAGATGAAGGTTTTCCTCTTCGAAGACCTGTCGTCGGACGCCCAGGGATTGATGACTTCCGTCTACGGCTTTCTCGGCGTGGACGACACGTTCGTCCTGCCGACCACGGAAGCCTTCAACGCCAGCGTGGTGCCGAAGAATCAGGCAGTCTTCCGCTTCTTCACCCGAAACAATCCCGTCATGCAGGTCGCCCGTTCCATGGCTCCCGCCTGGCTCCGCGGCGCCGCCATGCACACCCGCAATAAGGTCCTCGCCGGGAGTAAGCCTGCCGAGGACGATGAGGTCCGGCGGAAACTCATCCACGTGTACCGCGAGGACATCCTGCAGCTCCAGGACCTCATCGGCAGAGACCTGTCCGCCTGGCTCGACGAGTCGGGCGCGGCGTCGAAGGGCGGCTGATCCCCGGACACCGGGAAGAGGGATTCCGAGGCAGGCAGGATGTCGTATTCACTGGAACGAGCGATCGCGGTTTCGGCCGTCGAAACGGCTTGCCGGCTGGGCGAGGCGGTACGCGCCGAGCTGGCCCCGGCCGACACGATGGTCAAAGCGGATAAATCTCCGGTGACCGTCGCCGATTTCGGCATCCAGAGCCAGGTCAGTCTTGCCCTGCGCGCCGCCATTCCCGACGTCCGGCTCGTGGCGGAGGAGGAGGGCGAGGACCTGTGGGGCGAGGAGCGATCCGGCATACGTGAGGCGGTGGCGGACCACGTCCGGAGGGTCGTGCCGGGCGTGACGGCGGAGGACGCGCTCGCGGCCCTGAGCCAGGGCGGCTCCGCGGCGGGAGGTTCCGGGCGGTTCTGGACCCTGGACCCGGTGGACGGGACCAAGGGCTTTCTGCGCGGGGGGCAGTACGCCATCGCCCTTGCCCTCATCGAGGACGGGGAAGTGGTGCTCGGCGTCCTCGGCTGTCCGAACTTCGCCGTGGACGCGTCCGACCCCAACGGCCCGCGCGGGTGCCTCTTCGTCGCGGTCAAGGGGGAGGGAACCCGGATGCGCAGCCTTATAGACGGCGCGGAGCGCGCCGTCCGCGTCTCCGAGATCGCGGACCCGGCGCGCGCGGTCTTCTGCGAATCCGTGGAGGCCGCGCACTCCTCCCACGATCAGGCCGGACGGATCACCACGCTGCTCGGCGTCTCGGCCCCTCCGGCGCGCATGGATAGCCAGTGCAAGTACGCGGCGGTCGCCCGAGGCGATGCCACGGTCTACCTCCGGCTTCCTACGCGCGCGGACTACGTCGAAAAGATCTGGGACCACGCCGCCGGGTGCCTCGTCGTCACGGAGGCGGGGGGCGAAGTCAGCGACGTCCACGGCCGGCCCCTGGACTTCTCGCGCGGCCGCACCCTTTCCGCCAACCGCGGGGTGATCGCCACCAACGGAAAACTGCACGCCGACGTACAGCGCGCCGTGCAGGAGGTGCTGTCGCGAGATTAGCCGCGCGGCCGATCCGGCGTCATCGGCCGGGGGCGGCGGCGGCGGATGCGGTGCTCGTGGCGGGGCCGCGTTCGCGGGCGCGGGTGAGCATCACCGATGCCGAACCGTCATCCTTGCGGGCGGTCCAGAGCAGCCAGAGGCGGCCCGCCGTGTCGAAGTGAACGGTCGGGTAGCTGGCCGCGCCGTACGCGCCGGGGACCATGACCGCGCCGCGCGCCGCGGCGGACGGCGTGGTCAGGTCGGCGACGTAGACGCGGGTCGGGCCCCAGCCGTCCTCCACCTTCGGGTCGCGCCCCTGGAAGGCGACCAGGACGCGCCCGGTCGGCGTGGTCGTCAGCGCCGGGTGGTTCGGGTCGTATATGCCGCGCGAGAGCAACGTCGGCGCGGGGAACGTCCTGCCGCCGTCGCGGGAGACGCTCCAGCGCAGTCCCATCGCCTTGCCGCCCGTGGACTCCGAGTACCAGCACAGGTGCAGGTTCCCGCCCACGACCGCGAGCGCCGGTCCGGTGTGCGGGCAGCCGCTGATCTTCCAGTTGTCCACGGCGACGCGCGCGGGCGGGCCGAAGGTCGCGCCGCCGTCGGTCGAGGCGGCCATGGCGATGTCGCGGATGTCACCGGGGTAGACGTGCCGCCAGGCGACCCAGGCGCGGCCCGCGGCGTCCGCGGCGACCACCGGGCGGCAGCAGGGGCAGGCCCCCTTCGCCACCAGGACGTTCCTGCCCCACGTCTTGCCCGCGTCCGTCGAGCGCGCCAGGTAGACGTCCAGCGTGCCCGTTGCCCGCTCCCGTCCGTCGAGCCACGCCGCGTAGACGTCGCCGTTCGGGGCGGCGTGCAGGTACGCGTAGGAGTTGGTGCTGGCCGCCTCCTTGTCCGTGACGCGCACGGGGGCGGACCACTGCGAACCCATCGACGAGCCGCTCGCCATCAGGTCGGAGCCGCCGTCGGGCCGCCGCTGCTCCCAGAGCGCGACCATGCCGCGCTCGCCGAGGACGAGCCGGGGGCCGTTCTCGCCCGCGCCGGTCACGGCCGCGCCTGGCGCGGAGACGGGCACGGGATCGCCGAACGTGTCGCCGCCGTCCTGCGAGGTCGCCGCGACCAGGCGTCCCGCCGCGCCGCCGTGCCCGCCGCCGCCGCCATGTCCGCCGCCTTCTTTCGCCTCGTCCCCGGGCACGACCGCCAGGACGGTAAGCGCGCGCGACGCGCGCAGGACGACGCTGGGGTCGTGGGCGCGCGCCAGGAATGGGCGCGTACGCGGCGCCTTCTCGAACTGGAGTCGCGAGGCCGGGGCGGGCGCCGGTTTCGCCGGGGTGGCGGGCTTCGGCGGCGCGGCCCGGACGACCGACGCCGCCGTCAGGAGCGCGATGGCGGCGGCGGTGGTGGCAGCCGCACCGGGTCGCCGCGCGCGTGTTAGAGCGTGTCCCATAGCTGATCCTTGTAGTTCGCGTCGTTCGGGTCCGTGATCCCGTTGCCCGTCCACTTGCCCGGCTCGTCCGGATAGAAGGGAGCGGTCATCTTCCGGGGCTTGACGTGCCCGTCCAGCCAGCCCACCGTCACCGTTCCGTTGTGGCGCGGCACGGGGCGACTCTCGCCGCCTCCGGAACCGAAGCGCGAAGGCGGCCACAGGTGCGTCGCGGCGACGGGCTGCACGGCGTCGTTCAGGCCCGCGTCGGCCAGCAGCACCGTCTCGGAGGGAGTGGCGAAGTCCGCCAGAGGGCGCGCGTTGCAGACCGTGCTGAAGCCGTAGGTGGCGTGCGTGTCGCGGTACGGGTTGCTGAGACACGCCCAGACGTCGAGGCTCGCGGTGTCCGCGTTGCTGCGCCCCTGCTTGATGTAGGGGTATAGCAGCTGCTTGCGGTCGCTGCCCGCGAGGAAGCTGATGAGCGTCTCGTCGTAGTCCTGGGCGTACATCAGGGTAGCTACGGCGATCTGCTTGACGTTGCTGGCGCAGTTGGCCTGCCGTGCCTTCTCCCGGGCCTGGGCGAACACGGGGAACAGGATCGCGGCGAGTATGGCTACTATCGCGATCACGACGAGCAGTTCAATAAGAGTAAACGCCGACGGGCGGCGCGTGTGATTCATGGTTTTGCCTTCGTGACGACGGTTCGGAACGCGCGCCCCTGCGGGGGCGGGCGTGCTCGGACGACGGGTTCGTCAGGAAAGGCGGGGAGGGATTTCGGGGCGCGCGCGGTCCGGCGCGGGAACGCCGGGCTCGTCGGCCGGAGAAGGGACCTGGATAGGGGTCAGCCGCGCCGCACCGTCGCCCGAGGACGTGGCCGGGGACGGCAGGACGGCGGGCGGACACCAGGAGACGGAGGCGAGCACGGCGTCGGGCGCGCCTTCGTCGCAGAACGCGCTCAGGCTAAGTCGCGCCGCCGCCGCGTCGTCCTCTCCGAGGACCGGCACGCAGCAGCAGGTCGCCTCCGACGCGCCGCCGCTATGCGCTCCCGCGGCGGAACAGGACACGCAGCTACAGGCGGCAGGGGCTTCCCGCTCCGCCCGTGTCACGGGCTGTGCGGCCGGCGGGCGGAGTGCGGTGCGCACCGCCGCCGCAACGGGCAGCGCCGCCGTCAGCGTCCACAGCGCGCACAGGGCGAGCGCGAACGCCGCCGTACGGCGCAGCAGCAGGAGCGCGGCGCGGCGGCGACGGCGTACATCGGCCCGGTTGTAGCTGTTGGAACTGACGCACATGATGGTCTTACGGCCGCGCCCCTGATTCTGGCATTCTGCCCGCGTTTGTACAGGGCGATCTTCGGCGGTCGTCGTATTCCATACCGGGGATGTTCCGATTATATCCCGGAAAAATGGTGCAATCGCCGACCGTCGTTGCGGTACTACAAGTCACGATGAACGAATTAAACGCCCCCCTCTCCCGGCGCGCGGCGCTGCGTGCTGCCGCTGCCGCCGCCCTCGCCCCGGCCCTGGCGCTGCGCGCCGCCGCAGAAGTGCAGGCCGAAGAGACCCCGCCGAAGGGAGTCGCCCGGATGAAGCGCGAGGCGAAGGCGCTCGCGCCCTTCGTCCGCTCCGACCTGGCCCGCCGCTTCCTCGCCGCCGCGGAGGACGCGCTGCCGACGATCCCGACGCGCACGCTCCTCCGCGATCCGGCGACGAGGGCGCTGCTCACGGAGGCGGAGGCGAACAAGCGCGACGAGGCCGCCCGCAAGGCGCTCCAGACGGTGACGCTCGACGAGGAGCGGTACTACGATACCAAGTACGGAACGCCGCTGGCCTACGCCCGCGCCGTCGATCTGCTGGCCGAGGTCGGGAAGGTTCCGGACGTGGCGGGGAAGCGCCTGCTCGACTTCGGCTACGGCACCGTGGGCCACCTGCGTCTGCTCGCCGGGCTCGGCGCGGAGGTCGTCGGCGTCGATGTGGACCCGTTCCTGACCCTGCTCTACAGCCGGCCCGGCGACACGGGCGCGGTACCCGCTTCGACGGCTGCGAAGGGAAGGCGCGCCGGGCGCGTGACGCTCGTCGACGGCCAGTGGCCCGCCGACAGGGCGACGAAGGACGCGGTGGGCGGCGGGTTCGACGCCATCGTCTCGAAGAACACGCTCAAGAACGGCTACCTGCACCCTGCGCAGCCGGTGGACAAGCGGATGCTCGTGGACCTCGGCGTCTCCGACGAGGCGTACGTGAAGGCGCTCCGCGACGCGCTGAAGCCGGGCGGCGTCGTGCTGATCTACAACCTCTCGCCCGCGCCCGCGAAGCCCGGCGAGCCGTACAAACCCTGGGCGGACGGGCGCTGCCCGTTCCCGCGCGAGGCGTGGGAGAAGGCGGGCTTCGCCGTCGTCGCCTTCGACGTCAACGACGACAAGCCCGCCCGCGAGATGGCCCGCCTGCTGAAGTGGGACGCCCCGCCGACGAAGATGGACGTCGAGAACGACCTCTTCGCGCTCTACACTGTGGTGCGGAAGAAGTAATAAGTGCCCACCCCCGCCTGCCTACCCAGTCTCCGGGAGGAACGTGGGCATGACCACGGCCTGCCCCGGCGGCTTCTTCCAGGGACCGCCGCGTACCTGCGCGAAGTGTATCTCGCAGTTCTTCGCGCCCAGGTCGTACAGCGACGCGACGAGTCCCCCCGCCTCTACCGGCACCAGGAAGACCGGGCTGCGGCCACGGTATCGGTCGAGTTCGGCGCAGATCAGGCGGAGCGCGATGTTGTCCGTCAGGGCGACGCCGGG
>DATLHN010000077.1:0-27533 GCA_035539875.1 Armatimonadaceae bacterium | reverse complement strand
TCGTCGGCCAGTACGAGGTCCTGGTGCGCGCCGAGGTCATCCACTTCGATGAAATCCTGAACTACGCGGCCCAGGGCTACCGATACGCCTTCGGGAGCCCCCCGACTCCGGCGGCAGGATGACCTTCCTCTACGGGATGGTCGCGGCGCTCGGCTGGGGTACCGGCGACTTCCTCGCGCGGACCGCGGTGCAGCGCCTCGGCGCTTACCGCACCCTGTTCTGGGTTCAGATGCCCGGAATTGCGCTGCTCGTCGCGTTCCTCGGCCTGACGGGTCAGTTCGCGCCGCTGCGGGAGGCAACGCCTCCTCAATGGGCCTGGGCGGCGGGCGCGGCGGTCCTGAACGTCTTCAGCACGCTCGCGCTGTACCGCGCGTTCGCGACCGGCATGCTCAGCATCGCCGCGCCGCTGACGGCCTCCTACGCCGCGGTGACGACCCTGCTCTCGCTGCTCAGCGGGGAGCGGATTAGCCCGCTCCAGTTCGGAGGTATCGCCTTCTGTCTCGGAGGCGCGGCGCTCGTCGCCGCCTCCCGTAACGAAGAGGCGGCTCCCTCGATGCGGCACGGCTCCGGCGCGGCAGTTCTATGGTCCCTCGTCGCCGCGCTCGGGTTCGGCGTCACCTTCTGGCTCTTCGGCGCGTTCGTCACCCCGCCGCTCTCTGGCGCGCCCTCGGTGCTCGTGGCGCGCGTCGGCGGCGTGGCAACCCTTGGCCTGCTCGCGCTGCCCCTGGGCCGGAAGCTGCCGCCGCCGGACCAGGGGTCGCTCCCGATTCTGCTGGCGGTCAGCCTGTTCGACACGATCGCCTTCGTCGCGAACAACGTCGGCCTGCAGGGGAGCGAGGACGCACTGGTAAGCGTACTCGCATCGCAGTTCAGCGCGGTGACCGTCCTCCTCGCCCGCGTCTTCCTGAACGAGCGCCTGCATCCCCACCAGGTCGCGGGCGTCCTGCTGGTCCTGGTCGGCGTCGCCTTACTCGGCTGGAAGGGCTGACAAACGAAAAGGCCCGCCGGTTTCCCAGCGGGCCTTTCACATGCCGAGGACGGGACTTGAACCCGTATGGATTGCTCCACACGCCCCTCAAACGTGCGCGTCTGCCAATTTCGCCACCTCGGCGCGACAAACGGCAGTATACCGGCGTGGGCCGTCCGTGTCAAGGCGGAACGTCGGCGCGCGGCGTGCTAAAATGAGTGCATGCGCGCCACCCCCTCCGTTGTCCGCGCCGCCGCTGGCGGTCGCCCCCCCATGATGTTGTTCGCCGGGTCCGGAAATCCCGAACTCGGCGCGGAAGTCGCCCGCCTTCTCGACGTCCCGCTCGGGGACCTGAAGATTTCCCGGTTTCTCGACAGCGAGATCTACGTCAAGTTCGAGGAGTCCGTGCGCGGCGCGGACGTCTTCCTGATCCAGCCCACCTGTCCGCCCATCGACGCGAACCTGGTGGAGCTGCTCATCCTGATCGACGCGCTGCGGCGGGCGTCCGCGGGCAGCATCACGGTCGCGCTGCCCTACTACGGCTACGCCCGGCAGGAGAAGAAGGACGCCCCCCGCGAGCCGATCACCGCCAAGCTGATCGCCAACCTGGTCACCAGCGCGGGCGCGGACCACGTCGTGGCGATGGATTTGCACGCCGACGCCATCCAGGGCTTCTTCGACATCCCGGTCGATCACCTGACCGCGCTCCCCATCGTCTCGGACTACCTAGTCGAGAGGTACTCGGGCCGCGACATTGTGGTCGTCTCCCCCGACGAGGGACGCGTCAAGAAGGTACGGCGGATCGCGGGCAAGCTGGACGCGCCGCTCGCGGTGGGGTACAAGATCCACCCCGAGCACGGCAAGTCGGACATTACGCACCTGGCGGGAAACGTTCGCGGAAAGTGCTGCATCGTCTACGACGACATGATCTCCTCCGGCGGATCGATCAACGAAATAGTGGACACGCTTCTGGAGCACGGCGCGCTCCCCGAGATCGTCGTCTCCTGCACCCACGCCCTCCTGGTCGGCCCCGCCCTGGAGCGGCTTGCGCGGCCGGAGATCTCGGAGATTATCGTGACGGACACCATTCCCCAGCCCGCCGAGAAACGTCTGGGTAAGACGACGGTCCTGTCGGTCGCGCCCCTATTCGCGGAGGCGATCTCGCGCATCTGGTCGGACGAGTCCGTCTCCAGCTTGTTCTCGTAGGGCCGTCTCCGTTGACCGACGAAGAGTTCGTAGCATTCGTGGACCGGGTAGGGTTCTGTTCGTGGCAGCGGTTCGAGCGCCTCCCGGGGCTTCCCTCCCTGGAGGAAGAGAGCGGGTGGAGCGGGCACGACCTTTTCAACCAGACGTGGTTCTGGAAGGACGACCTGCACATCGAACGCCGTCTCTACTACGGGCAGATCCTGGCGGCGGGGGTGCCGGTATTCGTCTCGAACGCGCTGCTGCCGCTGTTCGTCGCGGCGCAGGGCGATAACGACCCGCGGACACTCTACGAGCAGAACCGTCTGCCACGCGCCGCGGTGCAGATCTACGAGCACGTCGAGCGGGAGGGGCCGACGCCCTCGAATAGACTGCCCGTCTCCGGGGCGGACCGACAGCGCGCCCTGATCGCGCTTCAGCGACCGTTCCTGCTCACGAAGGCAGGACTGACGGGCCGGGGCCGCGGAACCTACGGGTACATCTGGGACAGGTGCGAGGCGCACTTCCCGGACGTGTTCACCGAGGCGGCCCGCCTTTCGGTGGCCAGGGCGCGCGCGGGAATACGCGAACGCTTGCTCGAGCACGTCGATATTTCGGAGCAGCGCCTGAGCAAGCTGCTGCACTGGCACGACGGCTGATCCGCGCCAGGCACGCAGAGGCCACGGCGCGGGCGGGAGGCTTGTCATGGACGACGACGTCACGACGGGCGCGCTGGTGCGGGAGTGTCTGGAAGACGACACGCCCGAAAACCGGGTACGGGTCGCGGCCCTGTTCGCGAGTCTGGGGCCTGAGAACGAATTCGGCGTCCTGCAGGAGATACTCTGGGCCGAGGAGGAGAAGCGGGAGAAGCGCAGCACCGTGGCCTATCTGGCCCTGCAGATAGCCGTGCCCGCCCTGCTCTTCGTACTGCTCGCGGGCGGGTGGCCCATACCGATCGTCGTGGCCTTCCTGCTGTCGCTCTTGGGGCCACCGTTTCTCGCCGCCCGATTGTACAGCGCGTCGCCCGCGCCCGCGCGCGAGCGCCGCGCCCTCGAGCGCATGGCGCAGATGACGGAGGTCCGCGCGGCGTATCACCTCCTGACTTCGCGGCGGCGTCTACGCCCCGGTGACCCACTCCGGCAAACGGTGGACGACGGCCTTGCCCGCCTGCTGCCCCGACTGACCCCGGAGACGGCGGGCGTACTCTGCTCGCAGTGCGACGTCGTCTGGCACGGGCTCGGTGACAGCGTGATCATGGCCGCGCGGGGCCGACCGCGAGAAAGTCCGAACTTGAATCGCGCCATACTGCGAGCCTTCGGTAACGCGCGACCGCCGCTGGCGCGATCCGTACTGACGTCGGTGGCGAATGCACGGGCGGATGCGGACGACACCGACGCGGAGGCGCTCCGGACGATCGCGGCGAACTACCTCCTTGCCTTGAACGATCCCGTGATCGGAACGAACGAACTCGCAGCCGCGCCGACCTCCGCGCCAGCTGCCACGGTCGCCGCCGCAGCAGCGGAAACGCCGACGCTGGTGAGGCAGGTAATGTAGTAGGCGGCAGACTCCTTTGGAAGGCGGGCGGGCGACGAATGCTGCGGTGGCGAGACCCATTCACCCATATACCCGAGGACAGCATCGAACGCTGGCTGGCGAGCGAGGACCCGGCCGAGGTCGCGCTCGCCGAGGAGGCGCTCGCCGAGATCGGGCCGGAACGCTCCCTGCGCCTGATGAACGCCGTGCTGGAGCGGGAGCGCGCGCTGCGCCGCAGGGGCGGCCGAATCGCCGGAGTCGCGCTCTGGAGCAGCCTTTCAGGGGCGTCGCTCCTGCTCGGAACGCTGATCGAGTTTCCCGTGCTCGCCGCCATGCTGGGCAGTGTCTCCGGACCGGCGGTCCTGTTCCTTTACGGGCTGCGCCCTTCGCGTCTCCAGCGGCGCGTCTGGGACAGGGTGGCGCGCGGCTCCGACCCGCGCGGTGTCCCCCTGCTCGTGGACGCCTGGATGCCGTGGGAGCGCGAGATCAACGACGTGGTCACGCACGGCCTCGTCCGCCTTCTGCCCCGCCTCACCGAGGAGGATCGCGACCTCCTCACCACCGACCAGTGGGCCCGCCTGGAGACGCTACTGAAGACCGGGGCGAGCGGGCAGGGCGTCATCGACGCCGATCTGACGCGGTCCGCGCTGCGCGCATTCGGAAACGTCCGGCCCGCCAACGCGCACTCGGCGTTGAACGCGGTCGCTTTTCCGGCGAGCGTGGACGCGGGCGGGTTGAGCGCCGAACAGGTCCGGCTCCAGCAGACGGCGCGAAACTATCTGCTCGCCTGGGACGGCCCGCGTCCGCGCATTTCGCCCCCCGCCTGCCCTGAGCCGGTCCGGATAGACACCTCCGCCCGCGAGGCGCCGGCATGCGTGCAGCAGTTCCTCGGGCACGGTAGCCGCGGCGGGGCTGAGCAGCGTTGAACGCCGTACTCCTGGTCCAGCAGTTGCGCGAGGGTCACATCGACGCGGCCCAGCGCACCCTGGCGCAGA
Source organism: Armatimonadaceae bacterium (assembly GCA_035539875.1). Lineage (GTDB taxonomy): Bacteria > Armatimonadota > Armatimonadia > Armatimonadales > Armatimonadaceae > CALEKU01. Next base: position 22,856 of record DATLHN010000077.1, on the reverse strand, counting down.
CCCCTGCCGGGGTCGGAGAGACCGTCCCTGTCCTGCTGGACATCTGCGCCGTCGAGGTGACCGAGCGCGGACCGGCGGCACGCGGCAACGTTCGGATCGCTCGCGCCGCCGTCGGCAGCGCGGCCTTCGTCTCGTTCCTCGTCCTGATCGCCCTGGCGGCGGCAGACAGCCCGGTCTTTATCGCGGCGTTTATCGCCTTGATCGGTGGCATCGCTCTGACCGATCCACTGAAGTGGTATCGACCGGTTCCGACCACGCTCCAGGAAAATGCGGCGATTTCCCTGCTGGCGCACGCGGACGGGACCGACTCCCGGGTCACCGGCGCACTGATCGACGCACTCGCCTGTGACGGAGCAGAGACCCGCGTGCTCGTTCGGGGGGCGATCACCCCCCTCATCTGGAGCATGGACGCGGACGAGGCGGCCCTGTGGCTGGACGCGGAGCGGCGGGGGATTCTCCGGGAGCAGGTGCGGGCGCACTACCGGTGGGAATGGCGGCAGCCACACCGTTTCGCGCCGCCCCTCCCACACCTCAGAGCCCGGCGCGACTTCTCCGACACCGAAACCGATTTTCTCATCGCGACGGTGCGCGCTCTGGCAACCCTGCGCGACCCGAAAGGGCGACGACTGCTCGCGCAGGTGGCGATGGCGCGCACCGTCGGTCCGAATAGCGAGACGATCGGTCTCGCCGCCGCGGAGTGCCTGAGCATTGCCCGGGAGAGCCAGGCGGCGTGGCGCGCGGACGCCGAGCGTCTCGCTGGCCTGCTCGAATCGGGAAAGCGCGACGCGGCGGCGAGCGTGCTTCGCGGCCTTCCCGGTCCGCGTCAGGTCGCCCTGCTCCTGGACTACCTCCGGCGCGCGGGCGGCGGGAAGCGACGCCTCGCCTCCCTGCTAGTAGGGGACTTCAGGGCGACGCCGACGCCCGCGGAAGTGACCGCGGGGGCGCTGCTGGCGCGATACAATGATGCTCGGCTGGCGGGCCCGGCGATCGACATTCTCGAGCGTACGCGGCTCGATCCGGTGCGTGACGCTCTGCCGACGTGGCTGATGGGGATGACACCCGGCAGCGGCGGGATTCTCAAGGAGCGACACCGGTGCTACCTGCGCCGTCTGCTGGACACCCCGTCGGAATGGCGGGTGGGTGGGCGCGCGTCCGCCGCGCCCGGCGTCGCCGCCCTGCACGCCCTGGGCGTCGCGGGAGACCTTGAGGTACTCCCCCAGGTCGGTAGGATCGTCCGGGCGGAGAGTCCGATTCCCGAACGGCATCGCTCCCAGTCCGTCCGCGACGCCGCCTACGACTGCTGGCTGCGTCTGTCCGAAAGCCGTGAGCGGCGCGATGCGCACCGGCCGCCACGTCCGTAATATTCCATTGAGGAGTTTGAGTTTTTGGCGGAAACGCTGCTCGAAATAGACAATCTCGGAGTCGCGTTCCCGGCCCGGCGCGGGCGCGACCGGCAAATGACGCGGGTCGTGGACGGCGTGTCCCTGACCCTGAACCGCGGGGAGACTCTAGGAGTAGTCGGGGAGTCCGGCTCCGGCAAGAGCATGACCGCGCTTTCCATCCTGCGCCTGGTTCCGGAGCCGGGGCGCATCGTGCAGGGGAGCATCCGCCTCGGGGAGACGGACGTGCTCGCGCTTCCCGAAAAGGCCATGCGCGGCATCCGCGGGGGGAAGGTCGCCATGATCTTCCAGGACCCGATGACGAGTCTGAACCCGGTCTTCACCGTGGGCGATCAGATCGCGGAAGCCGTTCGCGCTCACCGGGGCATTCGGGGACGCGACGCGGCGTTTGCGGAGGCGGTGGAGGCGCTCAAGCGGGTGCACATCACCCTGCCCGAGCGGCGCGCCCGGCAGTACCCGCACGAGCTTTCGGGCGGGATGCGCCAGCGCGTCATGATCGCCATGGCCCTCGCCTGTCGCCCGGCCATCCTGCTTGCCGACGAGCCGACGACCGCGCTCGACGTCACCGTCCAGGCACAGATACTCGCCCTGATGGGAGAGCTCCGCCGCGAGACCGGCATGGGCATCGTGCTCATCACCCACGACCTCGGCGTCGTAGCCGAGTCGTGCGACCGCGTGGTGGTCCTCTACGCCGGTCAGCTGATGGAAACGGCGGACGCCGCGACGCTCTTCGCGCGGCCCGCGCACCCCTACACGCAGGGACTGCTCGCGTCGCTGCCGGAGTCCGCGCCCGAGGGAGCCACCCGCCTCCCGTTCATCGCCGGTCAGCCCCCTGCCAACGCCGAGGCGGTGCAAGGATGTCCCTTCCGCCCGCGCTGTCCGAAGGCGATGCCGGGCGTCTGCGACCGCCCCCTTCCCACGATCGACCTCGCGCCCGGCCACACGGTGCGCTGCCACCTCTACGTCAACGGAGGGGATGCCTGATGTCCCTGCTCACCGTCGAGGACCTCAAGGTCCACTTCCCCATCGGCCACGGGCAGGTCGTCCGCGCCGTGGACGGGGTCTCGTTCCAGATCGAAAAGGGCGAGACGCTGGGCCTCGTCGGCGAATCCGGCTGCGGCAAGTCCACCACCGGCCGGGCGATACTGCGCCTCCTGCCCGCCACCGCGGGGCGCGTTCGCTTCCACGATGCCGATCTGCTGTCGCTCGGGGAGCGGGAGATGCGCGCCCTGCGGCGGCGGGTACAGATGGTCTTTCAGGACCCGTTCGCCTCTCTGTCCCCGCGCCTGAACGTCGGGCAGATCGTCTCCGAGCCGCTGGAGATTCACGGCGTCGGCGGCGCGAATCGCGCGGAGCGCGAGCGGCGGGTCGGAGCACTGCTGGAGTCCGTCGGCCTGCCGGCGTCCGCGATCCGCCGATTCCCGCACGAATTCTCCGGCGGGCAGCGGCAGCGTATCGGCATCGCGCGGGCGCTCGCCCTGGACCCCGAGCTGATCATCCTCGACGAGCCGGTTTCCGCACTGGACATCTCCGTCCGCGCACAGGTGGTCAACCTGCTCTCCGACCTTCAGGAGGAGCGCGGAATCTCGTATCTGTTCGTCGGGCACGACCTGTCGCTGGTGCGCCACGCGTCCCATCGGATCGCGGTCATGTACCTGGGCCGAATCGTCGAGATTGCGCCCTCGGACGAGCTGCACGCGAATCCGCGCCACCCCTACACCCGCTCCCTGCTGGAGGCGGTGCCGGTGCCCGACCCGACCCGCCGCCGGGAGCGCGCCCCGCTCGAAGGCGACCCACCTTCGCCCGTGAACCTCCCCTCCGGGTGCCGCTTCCGCACCCGATGCGCCTTCGCCCAGGAGGTCTGCGCGAAGGTGGACCCGCCGTTCGCTCAGATAGAGGGCGGAGCGCCGGGACACCGCTCCGCCTGCCACTTCGCGCAGACCCTGCCGGTCTGGACGCCGACCGCGCACGCCACCGCCGCAGCCACGGCGCTCGCCGAAGAGGCAACCCCCGCACCGCACGGGTCGTAAAAACGAACCCTGCCCCCGGAGCGGCATCGCTCCGGGGGCAGGGTTCGTTTTTGTTCGCTTCCGGCTTCGTTACTACCGCGAGTCCGTCTCCGCGGCGGCGACCAGACGGCCGATCCGCGCGACCTCGACCGGGTTCTCCACCGGTACGATGATCCTCTGCCCGGGCGTCAGCCGCGCGCTGGACGAGATTCGATTGGCGCGGGCCAGCTTGTCTACCCGCTTCAGAATGTACTCGTCCGGGCTGCCGTAGCGCCCGGCCAGTTTCCACAGCGTATCGCCCGACTGAACGGTCATGGGCAGCGCCACGACCCCGCGCGCGGCGCGGCGCTCGGACTGGTCCGCCCCCGGGGCGGAAAGCGCGGTGATGCCCAGAACCGCGAAGCGGACCACTTTGAAGGCGACGACTCCCGCAACGCAGACCGCGGTCAGGAACGCCAATCCGACGATAGCGGCCTCGATCTGCCGCACCCGCCTTCGGGTGAAAAAGGGCTTTCGCCGGGTGTTCGCCCGGAGCCGGGCAGGGTGCGCCCGCCCGGCGACGACCATCGGGGCGGACGATGCTGCCCCGACGGGAGCGGGGCGGGGTTCGTTTCGCGCGGTACTCCAGAAGGCACTCGGCCCAGGGTTAAACGGCATCACCATATCAGCTCATCCCCTTCTGGCACTCTCTCGACCGGTAAGGTCTGACACACTACTCCGGCGTCGTTCGCGATGCCGGAACGGCAAACTTAATGTTCACGTGGAGATTATATTCCGTTCTCTTTCTGTTTGTCAACTTTTTGTTTGCCTTTTTAAAGTTTGCCAAGTATAATGCAGGCAACTTTTAACGGTATCTGGTAACAACGCTACTGCGTGGCTACTGCGTGCGAAGGAAGGCGAACACGATGGCGAGCGATGCGATTTCCCAGAAGCAGCGGGACATTCTGGAAGTGATCAGGAAAGCGCTCATGCGCGACGGCCAGGCCCCGACGGTCCGCGAGATCGGTAAGGAGACCGGGCTTCGCTCCTCCTGTTCCGTGCAGAAGCACCTGAACCAGCTGGAGTCCAAGGGCTTCATCAAGCGGGATCCCTACAAGTACCGGTCCATCGAGTTGCTGCAGGACGGCGCGCCGATGACCCGACGGCGCACGGTCACGGTGCCCCTCGTCGGCCAGGTCGCGGCCGGAAGCCCCATCGACGCCATCGAGAACATCCTGGAGAGCTACCCCCTGCCCGAGACCATGATCCCGCGCGACTGCGCCGTGTTCATGCTCAAGGTCAAGGGCGATTCGATGATAAACGCGGGCATCTTTGAGGGAGACTATGTCGTCGTGCGCAAGCAGGACACCGCCCACAACGGCGACATCGTCGTCGCGCGCATCGGCGAGGAGGCGACGGTTAAGACCTTCTACACCGCCGGGGAGAACGGCGTCCGCCTCCAGCCCGAGAACCCGCACCTGCGACCGATCATAACGCGCGACGCGGTGATCGAGGGCAAGGTGATCATGTCGCTCCGCCAGTACAATTAGATACCGCCACACGAAAAAGCGCCCCGGTGACACTGTCACCGGGGCGCTTTTTGGCGCCCGCACCGTCGCGGGCACTCTGGTACGGCGCATCACGCCGCCGGTTCGGACGCCACCACCCCCGCGGATGCGTGAGACGTCGCGCCGTGGCCGCCACCTACTGCATCTCGGCTCGTCGTCTGCACCGCGATGGTCGGCCCGGCGTAGGCCTCTTCGCCGTGGAGCGTGAGGTCGAGGCCGACCTCTTCCTCTTCACTCGTGGCGCGGATGCCGATCGTCGCCTTGAGTATCGACCCGATGAGGAAGGTCATGGTCGCGCCGATCGCCAGCGCGATGAGGACGCCGACGGCCTGCTTGCCGAGAAGCGCCGCGCCGCCGCCGAAGAAAAGGCCGTTGGGCGCGGCCGCGTTGATGGACGTCTGGGCGAACAGGCCGGTCGCCAGTGCGCCGAAGATGCCGCCGACGCAGTGGACGCCGAACACGTCGAGCGTGTCGTCGTACCCGAGCTTCGACTTCATCTTGATGGCGAAGAATGACAGGAACGAGACGCCGATGCCCATGACGATAGCGGCGAGGGGGCCGACGAAACCCGCCGCCGGGGTGATGGCGACCAGGCCCGCGACCGCGCCGGTGGCGAAGCCCAGCGCCGTCGGCTTCTTGAAGGCGACCCACTCGATCAGCATCCACGCCAGGGCCGCGCTCGCCGCCGCGACCTGCGTCACCACGAACGCGTTCGTAGCGATCCCGTCCGCCGCGACTGCGGAGCCGGCGTTGAAGCCGAACCAGCCGAACCAGAGAAGCCCGGTGCCGATGAGCGTCATCGGCAGGTTGTGCGGGCGGGTGTCGTCATTGTGGCTGAGCTTGCGCTTGCCGAGCAGGATCGCGAGGACGAGCGCGGAAATGCCGGAGGAGATGTGGACGACCGTGCCGCCCGCGAAGTCGAGCGCCCCCAGACCGAGCAGGAAGCCCCCCTCGCCCCAGACCATGTGGGCGAGCGGCGCGTAGACCACCAGGCTCCAGATAGCCATGAAGATCACGTAGGCGCTGAACTTCATGCGCTCCGCCACCGCGCCGCTGATGAGCGCCGGCGTGATGATGGCGAACATCATCTGGTAGACCATGAACAGCTGGTGCGGGATGCTGGTGGCGTAGAAGTCGTCCGGCGCCTGCCCGACGCCGCTCAGTCCCACCCACTCGAACGTGCCGAAGACAGGTGCCGACCCCGCGAAGGACAGACTATATCCGACCAGGACCCAGAGGACCGTGATGACGGCCATGGCCACGAACGACTGCATCAGCATGTTCAGCAGGTTTTTGGCCCGCACCATGCCGCCGTAGAACAGGGCAAGCCCCGGCGTCATCAGAAGCACGAGGGCGGCGGACGCAAGGATCCATGCGGTGTTTCCGCTGTTAGCCGCCGCGGGCGCGGCGGCGGCAGGAGCCGTGACTTCCGCCGCCTCCTGCGCGAAGGCCGTTCCCGCCATCAGGAGCGAGGAAGACCCCGCCGCCAACCACTTAGAAAAACCTACCCGCCTGCTGCAAGTCCGAGTGAGCACTGGCGCTCCTCCTTAGTTGGTGGTCTTTCCCGCGACGTTGCGGCGGAGCGGGGGCGGGCCTCGCCCCCAGTCTGCGATGAATAGGACTAGAGCGCGTCCTCGCCGCGCTCGTCGGTCCGGATGCGGATGGCGTCCAGCACCGGCGTCAGGAAGATCTTCCCGTCGCCGATCTCGCCGGTTCGCGCGGCACCGATGATCGCCTTCACGACCCGGTCCGTGTCGGATTCCGGGACGACGATCTCCACCTTCACCTTCTGTAGAAGGTTCACGGTGTATTCCGCGCCGCGGTACTGCTGGGTGTAGCCCTTCTGGGCTCCCGTGCCGCGGACCTCGGTCACGGTCATTCCGGTAACACCTATGTCGTCCAGCGCGGCCTTCACCTCGTCAACGCGCTGCGGCCGTACGATCGCTTCGATCTTGACCATTCTCTTCCTTACCTCCTTGCAACGGTTACCGGCCGGGATCGCCCCGTCGCCGGGTCATTCATTATAGCCGTTGCATCAGCCCGCCGAACCCTGCCCCCGGTGCGGCGCCCGGGACAGACGCCGCACCGGCGAGCCGCACTCAGAACGCGTAGACCTGCCCAATGGTGAACGTGTTCTGGCTGTCCTTGAGACCGTTCTTCCCGCCGAAGAAGGGGTCCTTGGCGTAGTCGTAGCGGTACTCGAAGAGTGTCCGCATGCCGGGGAAGAGTCCGTTCTTCATGTCATAGGTGAGCGTGACGCTGCCGAGGTGGAAGTCCGACTCCGGCAGGCCAAGGACGGTCGTCGCGTCGTTCTGCTTCAGGTACTCGGCCCGCAGGCCCGCGACGCTGCCGTTGCCGGTGTTGAACAGGAAGTAACCGGCGACCCCCCAGACGTCGTAGCTCATGTCGTTCGCGTCCGTGCCGAAGCGGTACAGCCCCTCGGTCACGAACTTGAAGCCGGGCGTGAACTGGTTGGCGTAGATCAGATCCAGGACACTCTGCTGCTTGTTGTTCGGCGCATCGGACGTGCCCAGATTTTCGCGGGAGCTCAGGCCGTTCAGGATCAACTGGGAGTTGGCGTTCAGGTTCGCGAGCACCTGGAAGCCGGGGGCGACGTCCCGGTTGCCGCTGTCCTTGCGCCCGTTGTAGCGGTTGTAGAGCACTCCGGTCAGCGTCACCTTCTCGCTCAGCGGGTAGGCGGCCCGGACGCCCGCGTTGTAGAAAGGCGACGGGTACTGGAACAGGAAGTTGCGCGAGAAGAAGTTGTTAGTGCCGACGTCGATCGTCTCGTAGCCCACGTGCGTGACGAACTGGCCGACGTCCACCTTCAGGTCGCGCTCCCCCAGCGGGGCAAGGAAGGTGCCGTACGCCTCCAGGACGATGCTGTTGTCGTCCGGGAGAAAGGTGAAGTCCTTGACCTCCCCTTCCACCAGGCGCAGCGTGAAGCCCGCGCGGCTCGCGGGCGTCGCGGCCTTCGCGATCGTGATCTGCGCCATGTTAAGGGCGAGCTGCCCTTCGCGGTAGTTGTACAGGAAGGTGTTGTTGCGGGTACTCGGATTGTTGAAATTGAACGTGTAGTTCGCTTCGAGGACGCCGTTCACCGTGATGGGTGGCGTTTCCGTCTCCTGAGCCACTGCGGGCGACACAAGGGTCGTACCCGCGAACCCGACCGAGAGCATAGCGAGCAATGATGGCGACCACGACTTCCGAACGGTTTTCCGCATGGGTAAGGCATGCCTCCTTAGGGCGCGTTACGTTGGCGCACGGCTTTCTCGAATTCCGGCGGCTATCATTGCCGACTTCCGGATAACGCGGCGTTTTCGGCTCTACGCCGAGTACGCCGTCGAAGTGCCCCGCTTCATCGCGGCTCAGGTGGGAATCTCGCTCGCGGTAATGATCGCCCTGGCGATGTCGTGTACGGTTCGGCTCAGAGCAGTGCTCTGCGCCTGAATCCGGTAAAAGGCCTCGCGCTCCGAGAGGCCGTTCTTTTCCATCAGGATCGCCTTCGCCCGCCCCACAAGCCTGCGCGCTTCCATCCGATCTTCGAGCGTGCGGACCGCCTCTTCGAGGCGGAGCACCTGCTGGAATCGGTCGATGGCTATCGAGATGGCGGGTCCAAGGTCGGTAGGCCGGATCGGCTTGGATAGGAAGCCCATCGCGCCGCACGAACTGACCTCCGAGGAGAGTTCCGGAGTCGCGTCGCCCGCAAAGATAACTACAGGCGCGATTCGTTCGGAAAACAGCGTGCGCGTCACGTCCAGCCCGGAAAGGCTTGGCAGGACGACGTCGAGGAGTACCGCGTCCGGGCGGAGAGAGCGGGCAAGCGAGAGAGCGATACCGCCGCTCTCCGCCTCGCCCACGACCCGATGCCCCATGGCCGTCAGGACCGTTTTCAGGTCCAAACGGATCAGGGGATCGTCGTCAACGATAAGCAGGTTAGCCTGTCGCACGTCGGCAGCGTCCTAGATTCGAAAGCGATCGTCATTGAAAACCCTCCCCGTAGGCGAACGATGCCACGAGAAGAGCACATGCACGAGCACGGGCCGATCCGGCCCAATCAGGACAATCGACGAACGAGGCAAACGCGGCGGCGCGAGTGTCTCGCAGTTCTGCCAGTAATAGCGGCGCTGCGAAACGACATCGGTGTCGGGGGAATCCGGCTTCGGGCGGAGACGGCACGGGGATGAAGCATTCCCGCGGGTTACGATACCGTCCCACCGCCTTGCGCTTTCCGCCATGGAGGCGCCGGGTAGGTGGTTGGTGGGTATTATAAACGCGGTCTCTCCCCCTGTCAAGGCGTCCGCGAAAATTAAGCCAGTGTTAATAAGGGACTGTCGGGCCGCCAAAAACCTCGCAAAATGCCCGCGCGGCGGCGATCGCCGCCTCGGCGACCGTCACGTCCCGGGACGCCAGTGCGGAAACCGTGACGACGCGCTTTCCCGGTACGCCACAGGGTACGATCGTCGCGAAGGCCGGGCGCACCGCTTCCTCGACGTTGAGCGCGAAACCGTGATGCGTGACCCAGCGCGAGACTTTGACCCCGAGCGCCGCCAGGTATCCGTCGCCTGCCCACACCCCGGCGTGCCAGTCCGCGCGCCCCGCCCCGGTCGCCCCTAGCGCGTGGCAGGCGCGGATGACGACCTCTTCGAGGTCACGGACGTAGCGGTGCAGGTCACGCTTCCCCTCGCCCAGCGAGATGATCGGGTAGCCGACGAGTTGTCCGGGGCCGTGGTAGGTCACGTCGCCCCCCCGGTCCGTGGCGACCAGTTCGATTCCACGTCCGGCGTACTCGTCCGGCCCCAGGAGCAGGTTTCCCGCGAGGTCCGCTGCCCGCCCGTAGGTGACGGTGGGCGGGTGCGTCAGGAGGAGGAGCGTGTCCGGGACCTCGCCCGCCTGGCGTAGCGTGACCAGAGCACGTTGGCGCTCCCACGCCTCGCGGTACGGAATCGGCCCCTCGGCCAGCAGATTGACGACCTGGATCTCGCGCGGCATACACCCGGATTATACGGGCGGTCGCGTACGACCGCCGGTGACGTACTCGCCGCGTGTAAGCGCGGGCGCCTCGCAGGAAGGCAGGCAGCCTTCGCCGAAACAATCCGCGGTGGCTGCCCGCTGCTCGTCCGCTACCTCGCGTCGTCGCGTTCCCTTTAGCCCGTCGCCACGTCGGCGGAGAGTGTTTCCTGGAGGTCGATCGTCATGTACGAAGAGGAGAAAAAGCCCAGCGCGCCGCTCCTGGCCGCGTTCGGATTCGTGTTCTGCGTCTCCCTGGCGCTGATCTATTTCTTTGTCGCCCAGAAGCCCGAGCCGATCCCCGCCCCCACGGGTTTCGTCGCCTATACGGCGAAGGATCAGACTTTCAAATGCCAGGCCCCGAAGGACTGGGACCGGGAGGATTCCGGCACCGGCGGCGCCCTGATGGCGAGCGCGATCTTCCGCAAGGGGAACGCGAAGGTGGACATCACCTCCGACCTGATCGGCTCCCTGATGGGCGACATCATCGAGTCCGGGGACCGGCAGATGTCCGGGATGCTGCCCGGGGCCATGGCCCCCCAGGCGCGCCCGGCGGTCGAAAAGCTTCATCTCCAGGAAAAAGCCGGAATGAAGTCGCGCATCAAGGGGTACGAAGAGACGGAGATGCGTGCCTTCACGTCCCCCCTGGGGGAGGCGCATGTTTCCGAATTCACCGGTGAAAAGCCCGGCTTCCCCGCCTCCGTCAAGGTCCGCGGTTACCGCACCACCATCCTCGGTAACGAGCGGCGCGTAACCGTACTCTGCGAATGCCCGGAGCCGGATTGGTCCCGCCTGAAGCCCGCGTTCAATCGGGTGATCGGCAGTCTGGGGCCAGGAGGTGCCTGAAAGTTTGCGCTGCTGTCCCACGTCTCGTTCGATTCATCGTCCCGGCCGGAATGCCGCCGCTCGGCGCGTACCGGCCGCCCTTTCGTCTCTGCTCGCGCTCTGCGCCTTGTCCACACTCCCGGGAATGAGCCTGTTGAACCCTGACGCCGCGGAAGCCGCTCCCGACGACGCCCTCGTCCGCGCCGAGGTGCTGGACATTGAGAATCTCCGGCTTGTGGAGCCGCGGCGCTTCCCTTCCGACGCCGGACCCACCTGCGACGTGCTTATCGTCGGCGGCGGCACGGGCGGCGTCGCCGCCGCGGAGGCGGTCGCCCGCCGCGGCCTTTCCGTGATACTGGTGGAGACTACCAGCAGTCTCGGCGGCCAGTTCACGGCACAGATGGTCTCGGTGCCGGACGAGAACAGCCACATCGAGAAGCCGAACGGCCCCTCCACGCGCTCCTACCGCGCCCTGCGCGATCAGGTCCGGGCCTACTACCGGGCGCAGCCCGCTCTCAAGCCCGGCCGCGAGCAAAACGTCGGCATGGCCTGGGTGAGCCGCATTTCCGGCGCGCCGGGCGTCTGGGAGGAGGCGATTCGGGAGCGCCTGCGCCCTCTATACGGGACGCGCGGCATCAAAAGGGTTTACCTGCGGCACCAGGTGCGCGCGGTCGCCCGCTACGCCAACGGCCGGTTCGCCTGGGCGGACCTCGTCAACCTCGACTCGGGGAGCGTGACGCGCGTCGGCGCGCAGTACCTGCTCGATGCGACCGAGGACGGCGAGGCGATGCACCTGGCGGGCGTCCCGACGGTCATCGGGCAGGAGGCGCGCTCCGAGTACAACGAGCCGCACGCGCCGGAGACGGCCCACCCCGAATGGGTGCAGTCGTTCACGTACTGCTTCGGAGTGCGCTGGACGCCCGAAAACGAGAAGCGCGTGATCGCGGAAAGGCCCGCGGAGTACGAGTACTTCAAGTCGCTCGGGGAGTACACGCTCGATTACGTCTACTCGGAGCGCGGCACGGTCACGTACAAGGTCCTCTCCCGCGTCGAGGGCTCCGGCGGCCCCTTCTGGGCGTACCGCCGCCTGCTCTGGGCGAACAGCTTCACCGGGTGGCCCGAGTCTCCCGTCGGCGACGTCGTCGTCATGAACTGGCGCGGCAACGACTTCCACGAGGAGTCGTACCTGGGAAAGACACCCGCGGAGCAGCTTCGCATCCTGACGCGCGGCAAGGAGTTCGCCCGGGGGTTTCTGCACTGGCTTCAGACGGAGTGCCCGCGCGACGACGGCAAGGGCGTCGGCTACCCCGAGATGCAGCTCCCGAGCGAGGCTGTCCTGACGGGGATCGGCCCGGACGGCTTCGCCAGGCACCCGTACGTCCGCGAGTCCCGCCGCATGAAGGCGAAGTTCACGCTTACGGAGAACCACCTCACTTCGGAGGACAAGACCGCCCGGTGGGGCACGGCGTTCCCGGACTCGGTGGGATGCGCCCTGTACGCCGTGGACATTCATCCCTCGAAGGGCGAACCGCCGCTGCTGTTCCCCGCGCTCCCCTACCACCTTCCCCTGGGGTCGTTCCTGCCTGCCTCGGGCCCGTCGAACGTGCTGCCGGCGGCGAAGAACTTCGGGGCGTCCCGGCTCGCCCTCGCCTCGGCGCGCATGCACCCGACCGAGTGGCTCGTCGGCGAGGTGGCGGGCAATCTCGCCGCCTTCTGTCTCGAGCGGCGCATCCATGACCCGTCCGAGGTGCGCGACTCTCCGGAGCTGCTGGCCGCCTTCCAGGACCGACTCCGGCAGTCCGGCGTGACCCTGCAGTGGTCCGAGATACTGCCGCCGCCGGACGCTCCGAAATAAACTCGTCTTTTCGACGGGGCGTCGACCGGCGAGGGCGTGGTACCGTATTCCTCAACCACTGTCGCGCCGGTCGACGTTCGGCGCCCCGGAGGCGATAATGCCCGAGTCTTCTCCCTGGTCCCGAGACGTTTTCGAGCAGGACGACGATCCCCCCGCGTCGGCGGAGTGGGAGATCGACTGCACCAGCATAGGGCCAGTCGCGAACCCGCACTACCTCCTGGCGGTCCGGCACCGGAGCGGGCGTTCGTCGCGCGTGCTGATGACTACCTATGATCCCCAGCGCGTCGCGGAGGTCGAGGGCGCGGCGCGCCGCGCCCTCGAAAGCCTGCGGAGCTCGGACTTCGCCGCCCTGCTCAAGCTCCCCTCCCCCGACGAGACCCGACAGGACGCACCCGACAAGCTCCCGTGAACAGGGTGTTTGACACCGCGGCGTTGCTGCGGTATCATATGACTAGAAAACGGTTTCAGTCATGAGCACGCACGCGAAAGGCGGAACGAAGATGCGAGGACGACCAGTCCGCCGCGGGAGCGGCGAACAGGCCGCCGGGGGGGTGAGCGGGTCGGCGGGTAGTTCCGCGACTTCGTGCGAAACGCGACAGGCGATCCTGCGCGCCGCCCGTGAGCGCTTCGTTCACTACGGCTACAAGAAGACGACTATCGACGAGATAGCGGCGGCGGCGGGCGTCGGCAAGGGCACGGTCTACCTTTATTTCGACAGTAAAGAGGAGATCATGCTGACGCTGGCCCGGGAATTGAAGCGCAACGTCACCGATCAGATGCGGGCCATTGCGAACTCGCTCGTCGGGCCGGAAGAAAAATTGCGGCGCATGATCCTCGCCCGCGTCTTCGCGGTACACGACGCGATCAATGCGACGGCGCACGGGGTCGAGTTGGTAGACGAGATGATGCGCCCCAAGGTAATGGAGTGCGGGATGTGCGAGCACGAGATCCAGCAGGCGCTCCTGGCGGGGGTCCTGAGGGAGGGAGCGAGCGAAGGGCGCTTCACCCTGCTCGCGGAGGACGAGATGCACACCGCGCTGCTGTTTTCGCGGGCGTTCCTGTCCTTCCAGCCGCCCTACGTGAACCACTGCCTGGCGGGGACCTCGTGCCCGAAGGAGCTGGAGCGCCAGGTGGGCGAGATGGCGGAGTTCATTCTGGCGGGCCTGCGCCGCCGCGCGTAGTTTGAATCCGATACGGGTATTTTTTTGCCGGTGACTGACCGGATTACTATTTCAGTCATTCGAGTAGTCCAGAAAGGTATTATGGCAAACCGGATGAATACGATCACCGCTGGAAATGCGCCTCAGGTACGACATGAACCCGCGCGCGGACTGCGCGACGCGCAGCGGTCCCGGCTCTTCGAGCGGGTCATCCTGCCCCACGAGAAGTCCCTGTACGGGCCGGCCATGTCGCTGACGCGCAGCGCGTCGGACGCCGAGGATCTGGTTCAGGAGACCCTGGTACGCGCCTTCGACCGGTTCGACACGTTCCGCTCGGACGGTTCCCCGCGCGCCTGGCTTCACACGATCATGCGCAACCTGTTCTACAACGCGTACCGCAAGAAGTCTCGTGAGCCCAAGCAGGTGTCGCTCGACAACTACGAGCCGGCGACCAACGGTTCGGCGACCGGCGTCGCGGTGGAGGCGGACTCGCCGTCGCACGCCACCAGCGCCATTACCTCGCCTGAGCGGATCGTGCTCTCCCAGATGGAGGGCGCGGCCGTCCTCGAAGCGGTGCGGGCGCTTCCGGCGGATTATCGGCAGGTCGTCGCACTGGCGGACATCCAGGGACTCCCCTATCAGGAGATCGCTGACCGACTTAACATCCCGGTGGGCACCGTCCGGTCGCGCCTCTCCCGGGGTCGCGACCGGGTCCGCAAGGCCCTTTTCGCCTGGCGACCTGCGGAGCAGAGCCACAACGAGTCCGAAGGGGAGCGAGCCGAGCGCGCCCCTTCGGCCCCGCGGAACTACGCCGTATTTCCGGCTTAACACTCTCTAGATTTCTGCCTGTTGCGCTTATCTGTCCGGTAATCGCACCTCGTCTCGGTAAAGTCCCGGAAGGAATTTCGGGAACCGGAATCGCACTTCTACTATTGAAGCGTACGGCGTCGGCCGTGCCGACACGTGTAGAACAGCGCCGCGCGGCGCGAAATCGTTCGTGGCGCGGTTCCCGGGCGGAAATGAGGCGAGGTTTGATGACCAGTGACAGCCTTGCAGCCTGGAAGGAGAAACCATCCGGCGACGACGGCGCGTTCCCCGTCGGTAGGACGGGGCGCGGCAAGCGTGGTCACGAACCGGATGGGCCTTTTGGCATTGCCAGCACCAGTGAAAGCACGGTTTCCGATTCGAATCGGACGGGCGATCCGAGCAACCTCGATGACGAGGAAGGGATCGACGCGTCGGCGGGTTCTCCCCCCCGGCTTCTGGAGGACGACGAACTGACCTTCTCCGATTTGACGAAAGAGAGTGAGATAGCCACTCCCAGCGACGAGGACGCGCCCTCCCGGACCGACGCGGTCGGCGACGTTGAGTCCGACCAGGCCTGGATGCGCAAAGCGCACACGACCCAGCTCCTGACTGCCGAAGAAGAAATATCTCTGGCTCGCCGTGTGGCGCGGGGAGACAAGGCCGCCAAGGACGTACTCACGGAAGCGAACCTCCGCCTCGTCGTCTCTATTGCCCGGCGCTACTCCGTCCCCGGGATACCCCTCGCCGACCTGATCCAGGAAGGCAACATCGGCCTCATCCGCGCGGTCGAAAAGTTCGACCCCTCGCGCGGGTTTCGCTTTTCCACCTACGCCACGTGGTGGATCCGCCGCGCCATCGCGCGAGCCGTGATCAATCAGGGACGTACGATCCGCATCCCGGTGTATGTGGCGGAGATGATCCACAAGGTCGTCAAGACGAGCAGCCTTCTCCGACAGCAATTCGGCCGCGAGCCGACCATCGACGAAATCTCCCGGATGATGGGGCTCCCGCCCGACCGCGTCAACGAGATCATGCGGATCGCGATGGAGCCGCTGTCGCTGGAGACGCCCGTCGGCGACAAGGACTCGGCACAGCTTTCCGATTTCATACAGGCGCAGACCGGAATGACGCCCTCCGACGTCGCGGTCAACCTGATCCGGCGCGAGCAGCTCGATCAGATCCTCTCGCGGCTGACGGATCGCGAGCAGGACATCGTACGCATGCGGTACGGGCTCGACGACGGCTCGCCGCGGACTCTGGAGGAGGTGGGACAGTTCTTCCACGTCACCCGTGAGCGCGTGCGCCAGATCGAACTGCGCGCGCTCAAGAAGCTGCGCCGCATGGGACCGGTCGATACGCGGCCATGAACTGGCGGCATTAGCAGCGCACCTGTATGGTCAGCGTTATTTTTCGCGATCGCATTTCGCCGTGAGGGTCTTCGTCACCGGTGCCGCCGGTTTCCTCGGCCGTGAGACGTGCCGCACCCTGGCAGCGCGCGGCTACGACGTCACCGGGCTCACCCACGGCCCGGAGGGAGCGCAGTCGCTGCCTTCGTCCTCCCCGGACGGCGTAAACTGGGTGCGCGGCGACGTCCGCGACTGGACGCCCGAAACGGCCCGCTCCCTTACGAGCGCCGGCGCCGTAATCCACCTCGTCGGGATCGCTGCGGAAGCCCCGGCACGTGGGCAGACCTTCGAGGCGATCCACGCAGACGGAACGCGCGGCCTCGTCCAGGCGCTGCGCAATGCGGAGCGGCGCTGCTGCCAGCGCCTCGTCTACGTGTCCGCCTGCGGTGCCGCCCTCGAATCCCCGAGCGGGTACTTCCGATCCAAGGCCGCCGCCGAGGAGGAGATCCGCCACAGCACACTGCCATGGACCATTCTGCGCCCCTCGGTCATCGTCGGCCCCGGGTCCGGCTTTCTCACGCAGATAGAACGCCTGGTGCGGCGTCCGCCCCTGCTGCCCTTTCGCCTGCCCGTGGTTCCCCTCCCGGGATCGGCAGCGAGCCGCTTCCAGCCCGTCCACGTCTCGGACGTCGCGTCGTGTATCGAGCGCGCACTGGAGACGGAAAAGTCCGCGGGTGAGACCGTGGAGGTGGGCGGCGCGAGCGTCGTCACCCTGGCGGAGCTGGTCGCCGCCGTTCGCGATCGCGCGGGCGTCGTGAAGCCGCTCCGACCCATTCCGATGCCGCTGCTATTCGCGACTGCGGCCTGCCTCGAAGCGCTCCTGCCGCATCCACCGCTCACGACGGACCAGCTTATCGCACTGGAGCAGGACAACGTCTGCGACCTGGAGAAGATGCGGGATCTGCTCGGCGTGACGCCGCGCACCTTTGCCGAGGCACTGGACGCGACGTACCGAAAAGACCTCACCGGCGCGATCCCCGTCGGCGCGGAAGGGTCAGAAACGCGCGCCGGTGAGGTCTAACTGAAAGCGCCGGAAGGTGGTCGAATAGTACACGGCGAAGTCGCGGCCGGCGATGCGCTTGATCAGGGCGAACTCGGTCTCCGTGTACTGGGCGTCTCCGAAACGCGACGCGGAGAGGGTCACCCGCCCCCGCCAGTCGCCGCCGAAGGCGACCTGAGCGGAACCGAACAGGCTGGCGGTCCGGCTGTCCAGTCCCTGGGAGGCGGTCAGACTGAAGTTCCAGCGCTCCCCCTGGCTGAGGAAGGCGCTCATGCCCAGACGGTGCCGTCCGGACTGGGTCGAATACCCCCCGTGTATCAGCGGCGTCTGCGTGTAATCGTACGAGAGCCGCAGCGAACCGAGAGGTCCCAGAGTATGGTTGACCGCCGTGCTGCCGTAGATCGACGCACCTGATTTGCTGAGACCGACGCTGGAACCGTTGCTGGAGACCCAGGTGTGACCGACGGACAGCGATTGACTCAGTGACGTCTTGGGGGCGAGAGTGATCGGCCGGGTATACAGACGAACCGTCGCCGAGCGCGTGTCGATCAGGCTCCTCTGCTGCGCGTTCGCCCCATAGAGGTACTGGCGCGTAGCACCCAGGTTGTAGGAAAGCTGTACGGCCTTCGCGCCCTTGATGCTCCGCGGAGTCGTCTCCGCGTAGATCTGACCGCGCAGATCACCTGCCCCCTGGAACTCCGTGCCCGTCGCCTCGTCACGGCTCCCGGGAGAAAGCGAGCCCGAACCGGCCATGTTCAGGGTAAACCCCTTGAACGCCCGGGATACCTGGCTCGTCAGGAAAAGGTCCCGGTGATTGGGCGAGTCCACGTACAGGCTGCCGTGCGTCTGCTCGCCAAACCGCTGGCTGTGCCGCAGGCGCATGCTCCAGTCCTGGCGGGACAACCCGGTGACCTCGACCACGCCCTCCTGCCCGTTGCGGCCGTTGTACGCCTGCTCGACGTCGACCGACCAGCCGGGACGGTTGGAGTACGCCGATGAGCCTACCCGCGCGCCGCGGCGGAAGTGGACCGTTCCTATACCGGAGGGGCGAACGTCGTAGTAGAGGGGGACGTCCACCGTGATACCCTGGGGACCGTATCCGACGATCTGCTCGCGGAACAGGGACTCCTGCCCGAGGTTCATCACGTGGAACGGGAGCGACAGCGTCTTAACGCCGTCGAGGTAGAACGTGGCACGCCGGAACTGAAGGGCGTTCCCCGGGTCCAGAGAGATCGACTTGGCGACCACGGTGATAGCGGACGCCGAGAGGTCCTTGGGAGTCCAGAACTCGCCGGCTGAGATCGGCCCCATCGAGTCGTCGTAGGGCGACTCTTCCAGCCGCGGCCCCTTCGCGAAGACCGCGACGGGCGGCTTTCCCTCTTCGAACTTCTCGCCGACTCCGAGAGCCCGGCGCAGGTCGAAGCGCAGGTTGATGTACTCGCGCCGGACACCGGTGCCGGATATCGTCACCGCGCCCGTCGCCAGAACCGTATTGTCCCGCGTGTTAAGCTGGATGCTGTCCGCCGCGATGGTATAGGCGCGATAGCGCAGCTCCGCGCCACCGTTCTTCCCGATCGCCTGGACGATTCCCTCATCGACCGCGTAGCCGGTGTATTCCTTGCCGTCGAGACGCACCCAGTTCGTGCCCGTCTCGGCGGCGTCCGCTTCGGTCGCGAAGGTGATCGTGATCTGAGCCGGGGCTGCCTGACCGGGCGTGTCGAGGTTGACGGTGACCAGGGCCGAATCGGGCAGGTCGCTGGCCGTCAGCACCACGCGCGCGACGCCGTTCTGGGTGGCGACGAGGCCGGTTTCGAGGCGGCCGGCGGTCGTGGCGAAGCGGACGTTCGTCCCGTCCGGAACCACGCGCCCGTCGCCGTCGCGCACTTCCGCGGTTATGATGGTCGAAGCCCGGCCGTCTGCTTTGAGGACGGTGCGCTCCGCCGTTACGCGGATGGAGCCAAGATTGTTAGCGTTCGCGGGAACGGCGACCAGCATCGCCGCAAGCGCCGTGCTTCCAGTCGCGACGGGCCCGGCAAAAGGGGTGAGGCGGTTCCGCAGGGAGGGGGGTTTCTTCACGATTCAAAAGGGGGCGACGCGCGCGCCGGTCCCGGGTGTGCCGGGACCGGTGCGCGCCTGTGTCGCGCGTGCCGCACCGAAAGCGGCGTTTACCGGCGCCGGCGCTGGTTCTTCAGGTCCTCGGCGGCAACCTTCGGCACCGGCAGGAGTGCGTTCACGACCTGCTCGGCAACGACTTCGGCAGCGGAGCTGACCGCAGAGGCCTCCTGACAGGAAACCAGCAGGGTTTCCGGCGCCTGGCCCACGCCCTTCTCCGAGACCGTTCCCAGAGGAGCGCCGTCGCAGGCGTCGTTGCGCAGCAGGCTGATAGTGAAGTTTACCGTCCGGGTCTGCGGGTCCCACTTGTAGTCATCCACCAGAATGGTGATGTACTCGGAGGCGCCCACCATCTCGGCAATGCGCTGTCCCTTGCCGGCCTCGTCCCAGGGACCGGCCACGTCTTCGGCCTTCAACCCCTCGTTCACCGCGCGCTGCACCGCGGGCAGGCTGCGGCTGTACGGGAAGACGCCCGCGCCCTGCGTGCGCAGGCGGCGCTGGATGGCCTCGGTAATGATGTCGCCCGCGGTCGCGGAGCAGCGGGAAGCCTGGCCCGCGACCGCCGGGAACAGCAGAACGTTCGACGGAACACCCGCGAGAGCGTCACAGCGACGGGCCGTCGTCGAAACGTTCACGCGCGTTCCCGCGGGCTGGACGCTCGCGCCCGGACCCTGTGCGTTCGCAGGCACGGCAAGGCCAAGAGCGAAAAGCGCAGCGGCGGCAGCACCACCGCCAACGGCGAGATTGCGGTATGTCCTCATTACGGATCGTATTCCTTCCATCGTCAAGCGACCGATCGGCCGGGAGCGTTTCCGCCCCCGGCCGCCGCCACCGTTTACTTCAGAACCTGGATCGGACGGACGACTCGGATGACCTCGCCGTCGTCGGTGCGCGCCGACAGTTCCACCAGATACGGTCCCGCCGGAAGCGCCCCGCCGGATTCCGAACGCCCGTTCCAGACCAGGCGGTTCTCGCCCTTGCTGGAAACCGCGCGGCTGGCCGCGAACGTACTCACCGGCTTATTAGTCATCGTCATGACGCGGCCCGTGACGGACGCGTCCGCGGTGATGTTGAACCGGAAGTTGTACGAGGACGTGCCGTTCGGCCCACGCCCGACCCGGTTCACGCGCAGACCGGAGAACGCCAGGGGCGTGCTCGCCTGCTGATCCGCGACCAGGACGTACCGGCTCGGCTGATCCTTGGACACGTTGACGGTGATCGACGACGCGGACTTGAGGTCCGTGACCCGCCCCGTCGCCGTATCGGTCAGACGCAGCCGCAGCCGCTTCGGCTGTTTGGCCATGTTCGGCCAGCTAAGAGTGACCGGGCCGTCCTTGTCCGCACGCACCTCAAGCTCCCAGGACTTCTTACCGCCCGGGGACTTCAGGTCCTGCGCGAAGCGGCTGACCTTGCCGTTCTCCTCGCGAACCACGCTCATGTAGACGTAGTCGTCGACGATCGTCGGCGGCTTAGGCAGGTCGCGGATGTCGTCCCCGTCCTTAGCCGCGCCGGTCACGCCGACCAGCGTGGCGAAGTCTCCGGAACCGTCCTGCCGCGACGCGACGAGCTGGACTTTCCAGTTGTCGAGCGCCGGGTTCGCGACAAGCGCGCGGCCACTCGCGATCGCCCCGGCGACCTTCTTGCGGGTCGGCGGCTCGCTGCCCGAAGCGGCGTCCGGCACGATGGCCGACTGTCGCTGGCCGGGCGTTGCGAACTGGATGACGCGGCGGTCGTTCAGGTAGATCCAGTAACCCTGATACGGGCGGAGCGACTGATTCTGGTTGTCGAAGAAGTCGTACCGCTTCTGCTGCGGGTTGTAGAAGAAGACGCCGCCGCGGACCACGCCGCTGGTGACCGCCTGGCCGAACGGGACCGGGTTGCCGCCGTTCGTATCCGTGAAGCGAAGGTAACCGATCGGGATCTCGTACAGGAACGGATTCGAGATCATGTTCCAGCCGCGCTCCAGGGTCTTCTGGATGCGGGTGCCGCTCGCGCCCGAGATGGGCGCCTGGTTCGGGTAGGGCTGTGCGCCGCGGAGGAACAGGATGCGGTCCAGGTTCGGCCGGTAGAAGTAAGACTCCGTCGGCTCGATCTTGGTCGCACGCTCGTACCGTCCGGTGACGCCGTCCGGGTCCGGGATCCAGCGGTAGAACGACACCGGGTCGTCGACCGGCCGGGACAATCCGTTGACGATGGTCGCCGGATCGCCATTGTTCGACAACAGCGGATCGAACTGGAAGGGGAAGCCGATCATCTGGTACGACGCCGACGTGACCGGGTACAGGGGCGTCGCGGGGATAACCACCGGTCGGCTCACGGTCCGGGACTGGCCCGTTCCGCCTACGGTGCCGGTCATCTGATAGACGACCGTGCCGAAGGTGTCGCCGGTCGGCTCCACCAGCCAGTTGGTCGTACCGTCCTTGTCGGGCAGAAGGGTACCGATAGGCTTGGTGGCGACGTCCGTCTGGCCGGTGCCCGGGTTCGTCGCGAACTGCAAGCCGGACGGGAGCACCAGGCTCAGGCTGACATTGTCCAGGTTCACCTGGAACGGCGGCGCGTTGACCGACCGGTTGTACAGGCTGCCGTAGACCGGGAGCGGGTTCGGCGTCAGGAACTTCTTCGCGACCGTGCTGAACGTCGCGCTCGTGTTGCCGACCACGGCCGGGTCGAGCGCGGCCCCGGAGTTATACTGGAACGCCTCCTCGGCCTCGGTACCCAGCGCCCAGTCCTGCTCTAGCCTGTCCGTCGAGGAACCGTTGCCGTAGTACGCGACGATCGTGACCTGGTCGGCAGAGCCCGCGCGCAGGTCGAACGGGCCATAGTAGTTGACAACGGCCAGACCGTCTTCGAACAGCGGGACCCGTCCCTGGGCCGTCGTCAGCGGGCTGAACCCACCTCTGCCCGGATAGAACTCCTCCGGGTCCGCGACGTACACGGAGCTCGGCAGCGTCGCGCCGAAGCCACGGTAAAGGAATCGGGAGTGGTACGGCGGATCGTTCGCGTCCTGATCCTCGAACCGCTTCCCATAAATCTCCACCGAGTCCGGCACCGGCGTCGTCGGCAGACCGTCCGGGTTCGCCCCGAATATCTTCGCCCGGTCCGTGACGCCGCCCTGGCTCGGATCCTGGTAGAAGAAACCGAACCGCGGGGTGGGGAACTGCTCGAACCCGTTCAAGGGTCCGGGCCGCTGGTTGATGGCGAAGCGGAGCGAAACGCGGTGCGCTTCCGTGTCGTAATTGCTCAGCGTCCATTCGATGCGCGCCGTATTACGCAGAAGCGTAATGCGCTGCCGCAGCGTCACCGCACCATCGTCGCCCACGGCCGGATTGCCCGCAGTCAGGCGGTAGAACGCTTCCAGGACGTTGTCCCGGAACGTCGGGACGGTGATAAGGTCGCCGTCCGCGAATCCGACATTGACGTTGGTACCGCCCGTCACCAGGTTGTTGACGACGATTCCGTCCACGTTTGCCCGCAGGTACGCCGAATAGTCGTAGGCGTTCGCGCCCTGCCAGTAGGAAGGCAGCGGCCAGACGCCATACCCGGCGGGCCTTCCGGAGGGCTGGAAATACTCCCCGAGGCCGAACCCGTTCAGCGCCTGATAGTTGTCGGCGTTACCGCGCAGGTTACCCCCGATGTTACCGAAGGTGAGCATACCCGCGACGTTGTGGGTCAGCGTCGTCGCATTGGCGAACCCGATGAGGTTGGCCGTCTGCCCCGCGTCGTAC
>DATLHN010000076.1:0-3738 GCA_035539875.1 Armatimonadaceae bacterium | reverse complement strand
AACTCGCCGCCCGTTACCGACCCGTCTCACGACGTCCTTCGCGCCGTCCAGCGCCCCGCCCTCGACGTCTTCTTCGCCCCGCGCAGTGTCGCCGTGGTCGGCGCGACGGAGACGCCGGGCAGTGTCGGGCGGACGCTCATCACCAACCTCATCGCCTCGCCCTTCGGCGGGGTGGTCTACCCGGTCAACCTGAAGCGCCCGTCGGTGCTCGGCGTCAAGGCGTACCCGACGATCGGCGAGGTGCCGGACCGGGTGGACCTGGCGGTGATCGCGACGCCCGCGCCGACCGTGCCGGGCATCATCCGCGACTGCCGCGCCGCGGGCGTGAAGGGGGCCATCGTCATCTCGGCGGGCTTCAAGGAGGCCGGGCCCGAGGGGGCGGAACTGGAGCGGCAGGTACTGGAGGAGGCGCGCGCCGGGGGCATCCGCATCATCGGCCCCAACTGCCTCGGCGTCATGAGCCCGCTGACGGGGCTGAACGCCACGTTCGCGCAGGCGATGGCCCGCCCCGGGAGCGTGGCGTTTCTCTCACAGAGCGGCGCGCTCCTGACCGCCGTCCTCGACCACGCCCTCCAGGAGGGGATAGGCTTTTCGGCGTTCGCCTCGCTCGGCTCGATGCTGGACGTCGGCTGGGGCGACCTGATCGACTATCTGGGCAACGACCCGAAGACGCGCAGCATCGTCGTCTACATGGAGTCGGTCGGGGACGCCCGCTCGTTCCTTTCCGCGGCGCGCGAGGTCGCGCTGAACAAGCCGATCCTCGTCATCAAGGCGGGGCGCACCAGCGTCGGCGCGAAGGCCGCGGCGTCGCACACCGGCGCGCTCACGGGCAGCGACGAGGTGCTGGACGCCGCGTTCGAGCGCGTCGGCGTCCTGCGCGTGGATTCCATAGCGGACGTCTTCGCGCTCACCGAGGCGCTCGCGCTCCAGCCGCTGCCCAAGGGGCGGCGGCTGACCGTCATCACGAACGCGGGCGGGCCCGGCGTCCTCGCCACCGACGAACTCATCTCCGGCGGCGGAACGCTGGCCGAGATCTCCGACGAGACGATGGGCGCGCTGAACGGCTTCCTACCGCCGCACTGGAGTCACAACAACCCCATCGACGTCCTCGGGGATGCTCCGGCCGACCGCTACTCGAAAGCGCTTCAGACGGCGGCGGACGACGCGAACAGCGACGGCCTGCTGGTGATCCTGACGCCGCAGGCGATGACCGACCCGACCATGACCGCCGAGCAGCTCAAGCCCTACGCGCATTCGCTGGGCAAGCCGGTCTTGGCCTCCTGGATGGGCGGGGCGACCGTCGCCGCCGGTCAGAAGATTCTTTCCAACGCCGGTATTCCGTCCTTCCCGTACCCCGATGAGGCGGCCACCGCCTTCAACTACCTCTGGCGGTACTCGGACAACCTGCGCGCGCTCTACGAGACCCCGGCGAGCACCGAGGGCGACGGCGACGCCGACGCCGCGGCGGCAGCCCGCGCGATCATTGACCGCGCTCGCTCGGCGGGCCGGACCTTGCTTACCGAGGTCGAGTCTAAGCAGCTTCTGAGCGCGTACGGCATTCCCACCGTCGAGACGCACGTCGCGCCAACGCCGGACGAGGCCGTGTCCCTCGCGGCGAAGATGGGCTATCCGGTCGTCCTCAAACTCCATTCGGAGACGATCACGCACAAGACCGATGTCGGCGGCGTGAAGCTGAACCTGCGCGACGAGGCCGCGGTGCGAGAGGCGTTCGCCTCCATCGAGGGGGGCGTGCGCGCGCTGCACGGCGCGGGGCACTTTCTAGGCGTCGCCGTGCAGCCGATGGTGAAGCTGGACGGCTACGAACTGATCCTCGGGGCCAGCCCCGATCCGCAGTTCGGCCCGGTCCTGCTCTTCGGAACCGGCGGCCAGCTCGTCGAGGTCTACGAGGACAGCGCCCTCGGCCTGCCGCCGCTGACGACGATCCACGCGCGCCGGATGATGGAGCGGACGAAGATCTTCAAGGCGCTTAAGGGGGTCCGCGGGCGTCCGCCGGTCGACTTCGCCGCGCTGGAGCGCGTCCTGGTCCGCTTCAGCCAGCTGATCGTGGAGCAGCCGCTCATCAAGGAGCTGGATATCAACCCGCTGCTGACCTCGCACGAGAAGATGATAGCCCTCGACGCCCGCGTACTGCTCTACGGCCCGGAGGTCCACGAGGACGCGGTGCCGCGCCCCGCCATACGACCGTATCCCGCCCAGTACGCCGGGGAGATCGCCCTCAAGGACGGCACGAGCGTGCCGGTGCGGCCGATCCGTCCGGAGGACGAACCGGGGCTGATCGCCTTCCACCAGACGCTCTCGGACAATACGGTCGCGCTGCGCTACTACCGGCCGTTCGACCTGAGCCAGCGCGTGGCGCACGAGCGGCTGCAGCGCATCGTCTTCAACGACTACGACCGGGAGATCGCGCTGGTCGCCCTCTCCGGCGGGAAGGTGATCGCCGTGGGTCGCCTGGGCAAGACCAACGTCGGCCCGACCGCGGTCGGTGGGGCGGAGGGGCGCTTCTCGCTGCTGATCTCCGACGAGTATCAGAACCGCGGCCTCGGCACCCAGCTTCTGAAGCGGCTAATCGCGGTGGCGGAGGGCGAGGGGCTGACCCGCCTGTCGGCGGACGTGCTGGCTCAGAACACGCCGATGCAGCACGTCGCCCGGAAACTCGGGTTCACGGTGAGCGAGCCCCACGGCGAGCCGTCCATCGTCACGGCGGAGCGTGTGCTGGGAGCGTAGGTTACGGCGTCGGCGGCGGTCCGGGCGGCGTCTCGCAGAGGCGCCGCCGGTGGTAGTCGGCGATCATGGGCCAGTCGAGGTCGATCTCCTCGATGGCCCGCGGCCGGACGCTGTAGACGCCGCGCTCCAGGCGCTCGAACCAGTCGTAGACGTTCTTGAACAGGATGTTCTGCGCCCGCACGCCCGCGCCCTTCGCCCGCGCCTCCGCGGGCGACATCGGGCCGTGCCGCTCCAGCAGGCAGGCGATGAAGACGCTCTCCTCGCGGTAGGCGGTGGCGATCCGGGTCTTCGTTACCCCGCCGAGGTTGTAGTCCGCGGAGCGGGCCGCGACCTCGCGCAGGATCGCCTTGCGCTTCTGCGTGGCGCGCTTCGGCTTGGGCTCGCGCACGGGGTGCAGGGCGGCCTCGACCGAAGGCGGCGCGTCGGCGTCGTCGGGGAAGTGGACGAGAAGCAGGCCGATCTCCAGCCGCTTCAGCAGGTGCTCGATACCGCGGCGGCGCTTGTCGTAGCGCGCCTTGGAGTGCAGCGTGCCCTCGGCGGGCAGGGCGACGTAGACCGTATCGGCGACTCGCTGTCGCTGCGTCGCCTGGATCAGGAGGTCAGTCGAGAAGCCGGTCTTCAACTCCACGACGACCAGCTCCTCGCCCCGGACCGCGGTGATGTCGCAGCCGTTCACCTCGCTGCGCACGGTCCACCCCTGCGCTTCCAAAAAGTCACGGACCGGCGCGGCCAGGTCCGATTCGCGTCTCGTCTTACCGGGAGAAGGCACGGTGTTCTATTGTAACACGCTTGTTCACCCCGGCGTGAGGAGGGCGCGGACCGGGGACGCGTCGGCCCCGGCGAGGCGCAACGGGAGCGCGGTGAGGTGGTAGCGGCCCGGCGGGACCGCGCGCAGGTCCAGGGATTCGAGGATGTGGACGCCGCTCCGCGCGAGCGCGTGGTGGTTCGGCAGGTCCGCGCTGTCGATGGCGTCTACCGAGGGGACGTCCAGCC
>DATLHN010000075.1:0-7917 GCA_035539875.1 Armatimonadaceae bacterium | reverse complement strand
ATCCGCCCGCCCGCGCGGGCGTTACCGCGCGGGGGCCGCGCCGGGCATGGCCCCAGGTCTCGTCCGCGCCGCGCCGGGGGCGGCACGCTCCAGGATGCGCCCGTCCTCGGTGACGAGGTCGCCACGCTTGTTGCGCATCGGCCCGGTGTAGTAGCCGTCGGACGAGGGGGCTGCCGCACTGGTGCCGCGCGAGCCGCGCATTAAGAGGACGGCAACGACAACCGCGAGAATCCCAAGCCCGGCGGCCAATAATCGCTTCTTCGTCAGTTCATTCATCGTTAAGTCGTAACACCGCGGAGTAAGCGGGGATTACAGAAGCGCGCCGCCGGAAGAATCCGGCGGCGCGACCGCTCCCATCCCGGTAAGGAACCTAAAGGTCCCGCATCGCGCCGCCACCGCCGCCCGGTTTCTGTTTCGCTTGAGGCTGTGTTATCGGCCCCTCGTAGTAGCCGGGCGTGGACGACTTTGCCTCCTCCTTCTTCCCGCATCCCGCGGTCACCCCCAGCATCAGCGGGAATACGGCGAGAAGCAGCAGTAGCGGCAGTGAAGGATTGACTGGCGAACGGTTCGGGCTTCGCATTCCCTTACTCCTCGGAGAAGGTGAAGTAGCGCTTGTACCACTTGCCGTCGGCGCGCTGCACCAGGTAGCGCTCGGCGTTCTTGTTGATGCGCTTGGCGTGACCGTCCAGGAAAATGAAGTTCTGGCCGTCCTGGTGGATCTTGCCGCCCTCGCACCCCAGTGCGATCACGAAGAAGCCGCCGCCCACCATCGTGACGCCGTCGCCGATCAGCGCGGTCTCCGCCGGGCGCTTGATCTCCGGCAGGGTTCGGGTCAGGCCGCCGGAGGCTTCCGGATAGGTCAGGCTACCGGGGTAGTGGTAAATGGCGTCCGCCTGGGTGCCCGCGCCCGCCGGGGTCGCCTGCTGGAACGCGATGGCGTAGTGCGACCAGATCTCGAGGGCGGGGAAATAGCCGTCCAGGGAACCAGGGTAGCAGGTGGGGTCATTGGACCCGGCGCGCAGCTTGTCCTCGTCCCAGGACGGGCAGGCGAACACGCCGTCTGCGGGGTTGTTGCCGCCGTTCTTGGTATAGGGCTGGAGCATGCCCGTCCAGAGCCGCTGCTGGCGCGTCGCTCCGGGCTCGCTCTTGAGCCAGCCGACGATGGCCTCGTCGTAGTCCTGGGCGTACATCAGGACCGCGGTGCCGACGTTGCGGCAGTTGGAAAGGCACGCGGTGCCACGCGCTTTTTCGCGGGCCTGGGCGAAGACGGGGAAGAGTATTGCCGCCAGGATCGCGATGATCGCGATGACGACGAGAAGCTCGATGAGCGTGAACCCTGCGCGGCGGCAAGATGCGACGCGGCCTCTATCGAGAGAAGACATGGGATCGGCCTCCTGCTGAAACGGACTGAGATACAGAGTTTTTGTGTGGATCACCCTGCTATGGCTTTCCCGAAAGTCCCCAGGACTGGCACATGGCTTCCTCGCCATTTTGCCGGGAAAAGCTCGCCTACTTTGACCTATCCGGACGTGAATAGGGTTCCGCTTCAAGTGCAAACGCCGTCGTTACCGCGACCGGGTGGGCGTCGGTGCCCAACGAAGCGTTGCTCTGGTAAACGCTCCGCGAGGCAAATGCTCGCGAGTGAATCTCCGAGGGACGCAGTGGGGATACTGCGCCAGAGCGATCCCGGTAGAGTGTGGAGTTGTTCCGTGGTCATTTTTAGCACACTTCCTGATCGCGTGTCAAGAACGCCGTGCAACATTACACAGAAAAATATTAAAGAGAAAATAATTCTTGCGAGATGTTTGCCGGTGAGAGAGAAGGGGAAAAACGCGCCCGCTACCGCGGGATTGTCAGCGGGATTCTTCGGCGGCCGGATGGGCCTCCGAACCGGTCGCGGGCGGCTCGTCGGCGGACGGGGAGAACGCGGCGTCCAGCCGATCCCACGCCTCGTCGGCGGGGACCGGGTCGCCCCGCCGGTCGGTCACGTACACCGCGAGTCGGACCATCCCCGCCCACGCCGAAAGGCGCGCCGCGTGGATGTTCCAGCCGAGTTCGCTGAACAGGTGCGTCAGGTGATAGACCAGGCCCGGCTCGTCCGGCGCTTCCAGGTCGAGCAGGGTAGAGCCCGCCCCCTCGCCGCCCCCGACGCGGTCGTCCGCCGCCAGGAGGCGCACCGGCGCGCGCATCGTGCGGCCCGTGCCGTCGCGACCCGCGTCACCTCTGCCGCCGCCGCGCCGCCGCCGAAGCAGGTCGGTCACGCTGGTCTCCCCCGCCAGGGCGGCCATGAGGGCCTCCTCGACGTCCGCGCGCTTGAGCGGGGCGAGCGGTCGGTCCCGGTAGTCGATGGTGAGCGTGTCCACGACGATGACGGGCGCGTGCGCGTGCGGTGTGTCGCCGCCGCTGCCGCCCTCCGCCTGCGGCGGGTCCACGGGGCGCGTGAACGCCTGCACCGAGTGAACGTTGATGTCGAAGGCGACCAGCGCCCCGGCGATCTTGGAGAGGAGGCCCGGCTCCGGGTCGTCGTAGGTGACTACGGTAAGCTCGGAATAGGTGGCGTCCGGCGCGGGCGTGCGGATGTCGACCACCGGACGGCCCGTCTCCACGAGGCGCGCGACCATCGACAGGTGCCGCGCCTGCACGGGCAGCGGCGTGTTCAGCAGGTAAGCGGCGGGCATCGCCTCGATGTGGGCGCGCACCGACTCCGCGGCGTCCCCGGTCCCGGTCGCGCTTCCGGCTCGCTCCGCCTCCCGCGCCAACTGGCGGCGCACCCGATCGCGCGCCGCCTTCAGGCGGTCCGGGTCCTCGGGGACCGCGCTGACGCCGCCGCCGCCGCCGCCCGCCGCCGCGTCCCGCGTCCCGCCGGGCGGCGGCGAGAACGGCGGCGCGGCCACGGTGGCGGCGGCCTCCTCGCGCGCGGTGAGGTGCGATTCCGCGCGGTGGTACAACTCCGCCAATTGGCGCGCCTTCATCGGCGTCCAGATGCCGGGGGCCACCGCGGCGGTGTCGGCGCGCGTGAGCAGGTACAGCATCCGCAGGTTTTCGCGGTCCCCGCCGAGCGCGTCCACGAAGTCGCGGATCGTTTCCGGGAGGTTCAGGTCGCGCAGGCGGGAGGTCTCCGCCATCAGCAGGTGGTGTCGCACAAGGAGCGTGACCCGCTCGGCCATCGCGGGCGGGCAACCGAGACGGGCGCAGATCTCGGGGACGCGCTCCGCGCCCGTCTCTTCGTGCGGGGCCCGCGTGGCCCCGTCGCGCAGCGTCGGCCACTGCTTCCCGATGTCATGCAGGAGCGCGGCCACGTACAGGGTGGCGGGCGACTCCAGTCCCACCAGTATTTCCCGGCAGGCGGTGACCTCGGGGTCCGCCGCCTCCGCGGCGTGCTGCGACGCCGGGTAGCCGACCGCCGCCGACTCCGGCGGGCGCAGGCGCGTCAGGTTCTCCAGCACCCGAAGCGTGTGCTCCCCGACCGTGCAGGCGTGCGCGGGGTCGTAGGGGACCAGGCCCATGCACGCGGCAAGCTCCGGCAGCGTCAGCTCCAGCAGGCCCGTCCGCTCCATCCGGCGCACCGTCCCGGTGATATCCCCCGCGCGCCCCAGCAGCTCCACCAGCGCCGGGCCGAGCGCCGCCCGGATCGTCGCCGCGAGCGGGGACGGGCCCGAACCGGCGGCTGAGGCCGAGGAGGCCGCGCTCTCCGTCGCCGCCCGGGTCTCCTCGGCCCAGCGCTGCATCGCCTCCTCGGTCGCCATCGCCAGCGACAGGCCGTAGGTCTGGCAGTACGCCAGCGCGCGCACCGGCCAGAACAGGTCCTCGACGGCGCGGGACGGGTCGCCCAGGACCACCGCGCGCCGCACCGCCGAGAGTCCGTGGCCGTCGAGGGGGAGCGGCGCGTCGAGGCAGCGGGCGACCACCTTCTCGCTGATCTGCTGCAGGTGGTCCGACGCGCCGTACCAGCGGCGCATGAACCGCTCCAGCGCGTCCGAGGGGGACCGGGCGTCGGGTTCCAGGAGCGCGGCGATGTTCTCCTGGCGCGCCCGGGACAGCAGGTCCCGCCTCTCGCCCGACACGCGGTGCACCAGGCACCGGACCGTCAGCAGCAGGTCGCGCGCCGCCTCGAGGTCGTTCTGCTCGTCCCGGGTGAGGATGCGCCGCCGGACCAGGTCGTGCCAGAGAGCGTTGTCGCCCCCGCCGCGCCTGCCGAAGCGCACGCGCGCCATCCATCCCGCCGTCTGGAGGTCGCGCAGCCCGCCCGGTCCCTCCTTTATATTCGGCTCGCTGACGCGCGGCGTCGCCCCGTACTTCTCGCGCCGCCGCCGCCGCTCCGCCTCCTTGCGAAAAAGGAAATCGGCCACTTGAAGGTGCTGGTGAAATTGGCGGTCAAAACGGGCGAACAGCGCGGGGTCGCCTGCCACGAGGCGGGCTTCCAGCAGGGCGGTCTGGGTCTGGTGGTCCAGGGTGATGATCCCGCCGGAACTACCGCCGTTGCCGCCGTCCGCTTCGGTCTCCTCGGGGCCGAGGTCGCCGCCGACGTCGGCCAGGGTACGGTATCCGTACCCGACCGAAAGCCGCGCGCCAGAGGTGAGAACGCCCATGATGAGGCGGAAGAGTTCGCGCAGGACGGGCGGGTCGTCGTTCCGCGCGGCGACGATGGTGAGGTCGAGGTCGGAGTGCGGCGCGAGCCAGCGCATGCCGTAGCCGCCCGCGGCAAGCACCGCGATGCCCGGCCCGCTGCCGTGTCCGCCGCCGCCGCCGCTTTCGTGTCCGGTTCGCTCGCGGGCGAGGCCCCACAGCCGCCGCACGACGGCGTCGATCAGGTCGGCGTAGCGGTGCATCCAGCGGCGGCCCCCTTCGGGGGCGCTCAGCAGGCGGTCCACCGCCTCGCCCTCCAGGAGGGCGGCGCGCTCGCGGACCACGAACGCGGCGAGGTCTTTCTCCTCGCGCAGGCTCGCCAGTTCCGCGCGCAGGCGCAGGGCAGGGTCGGCTTCTGGGGCTGCCGCAGGCGGCGGCGGATAGTCTCGGTCGTCCATGGCTGCGGTGCGCGCGCGGGCTGTGGCGGCGGGGCGGGGGCTTCTTTTGCCCCCAGTGTATCACTGAAGTCCGATTTTTCCCTCGGAGAGGTCGGATAGAGAGGCGGGACGACGCCGCCGGGCGGCGGCGATCGGAAGTCCGTTCAGTGGCAGGGAAAATTCGGGTACAATAAACCGCCCGATTGTCGAAAATCTTATTGTCGTGATGCACGCGGGCGCGTCGGCCGGGAAGGAATCCTTACGGCGCGGGGCGAACCAAGGCAACAGCAGTCGTCGCATTCGCCGGGTTACCCGGTATCTTTTCGGACATGCGTTTCCGGGAGCCTTGTGTGAGGCGGGGCGGCGGTCAGAGAGGAAACAGTACATGATGTGGAGCAGTACGGCCCGCCGGTGCGGCGCGGCTGTTGCACTGGCAGCGACGGCGGTCGCCCTGCTGCCCGTTTCGACCAGCGCGCAGAGCAGCCAGTACGAGCGTTCCCTGGCGGGTGTCCGCTTGAACTCTCGCTCGTCCAGCGTCCTGCGGCTGTACGGCAACCCGAACGAGGTCGTGATCGGCGACGTCTCCCTGCGCCTGCCCCCGACCGGCGGTCAGGGCGGCCAGGGCGGCGGCTTCCCCGGCGCTCCCGGCGGCTTCCCCGGCAGCGGCGACTTCCCCGGCGCTCCCGGCGGCGGCTTCGGCGCTCCTCCCTCCGGCTTCCCCGGCACGCCCGGCGGCGGCTTCGGCGCTCCCTCCGGCCCCAGTCCGATGGGCATGGGCGCCGCCGCGGGCGTCGGCCCGCGCGGTCCGGCGGGTCCGCAGGGACTCGGCTTCGGGCGGCAGGGTGGCTTCCCGGGCGCCCCGGGCGCTGAGTTCGGTCCCCCGCCGGACGGCGGCGACTTCCCGGGCGGTCCCGGCTTCCCGGGCGGGTTCCCCGGCGCGCCCGGCGGCCCCGGCTTCCCGGGTGGACCCGGCGGCGGCCCCGGGATGGGGATGGGCCCCTTCGGGCAGACCACCTCCAGCATGGCTCGCCAGCAGGAAGTGACCTGGATCTACAACCGCAAGGCGGGTAAGGAGGTCGTGTCCTACGAATTCCTCATCGGCCCGAGCGGACAGGTGATCCAGATCCGCGCCCTCGGCTACACCGGGCCCGTCCGCACGGCCCGCGGCGTCAAGCTCGGCTCCGACTACCGCGACGTCGTGCGCCTGTATGGCTATCCGGAAGGCCACATGAAGCCCGGCAACATCCTGGTGGCGGACTACAAGAACAAGGCGCACGTCCAGTTCCAGTTCCAGAACCAGCGCGGCCAGGGCGACCCCCTCAAGGGCGGCTACAAGGTCATCGCGATCACCATCGCGGCCATCGAATAGTCAGGACGAAAACTCCAGACCGACGGGCGGGCGGGGGGCGTGGACTTCGGACCACGCCCCCCGGCGCATTTGGCGGCCCCGACGCCGCCGGGTACACTAAGCGAAGTGACCGAGCAGGAAAAGGAAGCCATCCGGAATAGCACCGACATCGTCGAGCTGATCTCCGGATACACCGCCCTTCGAAAGGCGGGCGCGCGCTGGAAGGGGCTCTGCCCGTTCCACACCGAAAAGACGCCCTCGTTCACCGTCGACCCCGAGAGCGGGCGCTGGCACTGCTTCGGGGGGTGCTCCACCGGCGGCGACGTCTTCACCTTCCTGGAAAAGGCCGAAAGCCTCTCCTTCATCGAGGCGGCGGAGCGGCTCGCGGCGCGCGCGGGCATCACCCTGACCCCGCGCGGCGGCGGCGGCCTGGCCGAGATGGACGCCGTCCGGCAGGCGCAGCAGGAGAAGGACCGCATCTACGGCGCGAACGCCCTGGCGCAGCGCTTCTTCCGCCAGTCGTTCGCGCGCTTCAGCCTCCCGCGCGAGTACGCCGAGCAGCGC
Organism: Armatimonadaceae bacterium; assembly: GCA_035539875.1. Classification (GTDB taxonomy): domain Bacteria; phylum Armatimonadota; class Armatimonadia; order Armatimonadales; family Armatimonadaceae; genus CALEKU01. Next base: position 1,002 of record DATLHN010000075.1, on the reverse strand, counting down.
GGCCTTTCGCACCAGACGATCGAGGAGTTCGGCGTCGGCTTCGCCCCGGACGACTGGGGGCAGCTCGCCGACTTCCTCTTCAAGCACGGCGTCCGCGCCGAGGACGCCGAAAAGGCGCGGCTGATCTTCCCCTCCCGGCGCGGCGACGGCTACGTGGACCAGTTCCGGGGCCGACTCACCTTCCCGATCGTGGACGTACAGGAGCGCGTCGTCGGCTTCGGCGGTCGATTGATCACCCCCGCGCCGAACGCGCCCAAGTACCTCAACTCGCCCGAGACGCCGGTCTTCCTCAAGAGCCGCACCCTCTACGCCCTGAACCGGGCGCGCAAGGCGATCCAAGAGGCGGACCGCATCGTCGTGGTCGAGGGGTACATGGACGCCGTGGCCTGCCACCAGGCGGGCATCCCCTTCGTGGTCGCCACGCTGGGCACCTCGCTGACCGACGACCACGTCCGCATGATCGGGCGCTACACCAAGAACGTCCTCCTCTCCTTCGACGCGGACGTCGCCGGGGTGCGCGCCGCCCTGCGCGCCGCCGAACTGTTCGCCGCCGCCGGGCCGGAGTTCTCCCTGCGTGTCCTGACGCTTCCCGAGGGCGAGGACCCCGGCTCGATGCTGCTCGACCGCAAGGACGCCGCGGGCTTCCACCGCGCCATCGACGCCGCGCGCACCGTGCCCGAGTTCCGCATCGACGTGCTCAAGGGCGAGCACGACCTCTCGACCGACCGGGGCCGCGCGGACTTCATGCGCGAGGCGGCGATAATGATCGCCGACGTTCGCGTCGCCGTGGAGCAGGACCGGCTGATACGCCGCCTGGCGAGTTACGCGCTCGGCGACACGTCGTTGCACGCCGAGGAGTCCGTCCGCGCCATCGTCCGCCAGGCGGGCGGCGGCAGGCTCGCCGCCGACGTCCTCGATACCGGCGGCTCGGGGGGGGGCGGCCAGTACCGCGGCGGCGGATACGGCGGCGGCAACCGGCGCGGCTACGGGCAGGGCCAGGGA
>DATLHN010000074.1:0-3000 GCA_035539875.1 Armatimonadaceae bacterium | reverse complement strand
TCCTTCGGGGTCATCGCGCTATTCGGGTCCTTCTTGTCGCGCGTCCGGTCCGCGGGCGTACGGACGCTTCTTGAACGGGTAGACACTCCGGCGTGGTGGGGACACGGTGGACTAGTGAGGATTGCGGACCGGGGAATACGTAGCGACGCAGCGTTCGTTGTGCGCCGCAATGGCGAGAGTATAACAAACGCCGCGCACAGCTGTCAAGAAGCGCCAAGGGGGCGCGGTAAGAGGGGCCGTCAAACGAAATCGCCCGGCCGAGCGCGCGCGCTCGGCCGGGCGATTCTCGAATAAGACTAGCGACGACCCTACATGATCGCCTGTTCCGTATCCTTGTCGAAGACGTGCGCGGCGTCGGCGTCGAAGACCAGGTCGAGCGGCGCGCCTTCCCGGGCGCTCGTCTCGGACGGGACCTCGGCCACCATCGTCTGCCGGCCGGACGTCAGGAAGAGGGTCGCGTCCGAGCCGAGCGGCTCGATCACGTCCACCGTCATCCGGACCTCGGTGGTGTTCTCCACGTTGTTGGGCAGCATCGCCTTGTCGTGGATGTCCTGCGGGCGGATGCCGAAGACCACCTGCTTGCCCACGTAATCCGAGATCGCCGCCACCTTCGAGGCCGGGACGGGAATCTGGAACTCTCCGGCGTCGATATACGGCCCCGTGCCGTTCTTGGCAACGACCGCGTCGTGGATGAAGTTCATCGGCGGCGTCCCGAGGAAGCCCGCGACGAACATGTTCACCGGCTCGTTGTAGAGCTTGAGCGGCGTGTCGCACTGCTGGAGGAGGCCGTCCTTCATGACCGCGATCCGCTGGCCCATCGTCATCGCCTCGACCTGGTCGTGGGTGACGTAGATGGTGGTGACGCCGAGGCGGCGGTGGAGCTTGATCAGCTCCGCGCGGGTCTGGACGCGCAGCTTCGCGTCGAGGTTCGACAGCGGCTCGTCCATCAGGAAGACCTGCGGCTCGCGCACGATGGCGCGGCCCAGGGCGACGCGCTGGCGCTGGCCGCCGGAGAGCTGCTTGGGCTTGCGGTCCAGCAGGTGGGGGATCGCCATCGTCTCGGCGGCCTCGCGCACGCGCTGGTCGATCTCCTCCTTGATCTTCTTCGCGTCGGCCGGGTGCGAGAGCTGCCACATCAGGTTGGGCAGCATGCGCAGCTTCAGGCCGAACGCCATGTTCTCGTACACGCTCATGTGCGGGTAGAGCGCGTAGTTCTGGAAGACCATGGCGATGTTGCGGTCGCGCGGCGGGACGTCGTTGACTACCCGGTCGCCGATGAGGATCTCGCCGCTGGTGACCTCTTCGAGCCCGGCGATCATCCGGAGGGCGGTGGTCTTCCCGCAGCCGGAGGGGCCGACGAGCACCAGGAACTCGCCGTCATGAATCTCCAGATTCAGGTTGTTGACCGCCGTAACTTCCTTCTTGGACTGGGGGTCGGAGAAAATCTTGAAAAGGTTGCGGAGTGTGACGCGGGCCATGGGGGGTCTGGATTTTCCTCTATACTTCGGCGTCGAAGCGTCGGTGGAGAATAGCTATATAGGATGGGCAGGCATAGAATTATACGGCCCGGCCCGGGGCAGTGTCAAGCAGAGACACTCCGGCGGCCTATTCAGCGTGCCGTCGCTTCCGCTTCGGTACCGCCGTGAAGTGGTTTAACTACTCTGGGTGCTTGCTCTCCAGGTCCGCCTCCGCCGCGCCGTAGCCAGCGGTACCGAGGGGCAGGGGGCGAGTTAGGATCCCAGACCCTGATAGGTGCGCCGCGTCTACCGGCCGCAGGGCATCCGTCTCGCCCACTTTCCCGCCCTGGCGGACGACGCGCGCGCGCACCGCGACGCCCGGGCGGCGCGGTGTGCGCGCGTCCTCACGCGCCTTTACTCACACGGCGACGGTGACGAGCAGGAACGTCGCGGGGATGACCGTGGCGTCCGAGCGCCCGCTCTGGTTCTGGCCCTCGAACAGCGCCTGCAGTTCGTCCTGGAGCTCGCCCGCGCGGCCGCTCCGCGCGGCCGCCTCGAACGCGTTCATGGTGGGGCCGTAGAAGTCCCGAAACGTCGCCAGAAAGTCCGCCGGGGAGTGCGGGTAGCGGAACGTGAACGTGTCCCGCGCGCAGGAGACGTTCTCCGGGGGGACCCCCGCGGCCACGAAGCGCTCCTTGACGCGGTCCTCGACGCCCCACAGCATCGGGCTGACGAACCCTCCCGGCGGCGGGGGAGTGTAGGCGGCGCAGGTCTTCAGGATCTGCGCGACCAGGGTCGGGTCGTTCGGGATCCAGTTTCCCATGACGATACGCCCGCCGCCCGGGCGGGTCACGCGCACCATCTCCCTGGCCACGTCGTCGGGCCTGGGAGCGAACATCGCGCCGAAGATGCTCACCACCAGGTCGAACGCGCCGTCGTCGATCCCGTCAAGGCGGATCGCGTCGCCGTGCCGGAACCGGCACCGCCGGGTGAGGCCCAGCACTTCGGCGCGCCGGTTCCCGGCTGCCACCAGGTTGCGGGCGATGTCCACCCCCAGGACGTCCGCGCCGCGCTCCGCGGCCGGTATCGCCGTCGTCCCGTCGCCGCACCCGAGGTCCAGGACCTTGAGGCCGGTGGTGATCCCAATCTTCTCCACCAGAGCGTCGCCGCTTTCGCGCATGGTCTCCGCGAGGCGGCTGAAGTCGCCCTTCTCCCAGAGCGCCTGGTTCGGATTCGTCGCCGCAGCTGCTGCTGTCGCTGCCGCCGCTATCATAGTCGAATTCATCGTGTCCTTTTCCCTTCGGTTCGGTTCCGGTGTCCACAGGACGGCGCGGGCGTTGCACCCTGTTGCGCTACGCCGCACCGCACTGCCCCATGAACACCAGTATCCCGGGACGCCGTTAGAGTCAGCGTTAGAATCCGAGGGTGGGAAGCGTATGAAAAACCGGGCGAGCCGCCTGCGGTCCTGGGGGTGTAGGTCTCCCGCCGCAACAGCCCGGTTCCGGCGGCCCGTATCTCCTCGACGGGGATCGATGCCGGGGGG
>DATLHN010000073.1:0-7897 GCA_035539875.1 Armatimonadaceae bacterium | reverse complement strand
CCGTGGGCCTGTGCGGGGCCGGGGCGGGAACCGCGCTGCGCCGCCGCCGACGCCTTCGCGGCGGGCGCTCGGCCTCCTGACCGGCGTGCCGGGATACTGCGCGGGAGGCGGGGGCGACCGGGCGGCGCGGGGCTTCCGGCGGGCGGTCGGCGTGCTCCTGACCGCCGCCGCCGCCCTGTACCTGATGGTCTACTTCTTTCCGCCGGGCGTCCACACGGACGCCCAGACGGACGCGGCGATGCTGGACGAGACCGAAGGCTCTCGCGCGGCGCTGCCCGCGCCCCATATCCTGTTCCCCACCAAGTCCGGATCGCGCCGCGCCTATCGCGAGAAGCAAGGCGAGGATCGCTACCCTGCGGCTGCGCGGCGGCTGGAGACGCGCGTGCTCCCGGGGCCGCGCGCGGTCGGCGCGGATCGGGGGGTCGCGGTCGAGTCGCGCCTCGACGGCGCGGCATTCCAGACCGAGGTCTACCGGGTGGACGCGCGCGGCATATTCGGACTGGCCACGGGGTCGGACGCGGACGTGACCCTGTCGCCGCCGCTGCCCGTCCTTCCCGCGGACGCCCGCCCCGGCACGGTCCGCGAGTGGCGCGGCTTCCTGGTGAGCCCCGGCGGGAGTCGGCGGCGACCGCAGCAGCGCCGCACCCCGGCTCTTGCCCTCTGCCGCCTGGACGGCCCCGAGACCGTCACCACGCCCGCCGGGACGTTCCCGGGCGCGTACCGGGTGGACCTACACGTCTGGGTCGGCGACACCTCGAGGTCCGCGCCTGCGTCGGTCTCCACGCTCTGGCTCGCGCCCGGGGTCGGCGTCGTCCGGCAGGAGGTGCCGACGGCGGCGGGCCGGATCACGCTGGAGTATGCGGGCGAAGTCGCCCGGGCGGACGCGGGTTCCGAGCCGTGAAGAACGCCCACCGCGCCCTGCCCGCGAAGGTACCGCCGCGGCACGCCCTCCCCGATCCGCCCTCGACCGCCATGACGCCCGCCCTCTGGGCGGCGCTGGCCGCCCTGCTGCTCTTCGCGGCGGCGGTGCCGCTCTTCTGGTGCGGGCGGGTCTGGCTCGACCCCGCGCACCCGCTTTCGTACCAGCCGCTCGTCCCCGCCGCCGCTGCGTACCTGGCCTGGCACCGCCGCTTCGAGGCCCGGGCGGTCTACCGGGAGGTGTTTGAGCTTTTCGGGGCGCACAGCCCCCGGCTGCGGGGCGGCCTCTGGCTCGCCGCGCTCGGCGCGGCATTGCTGCTGCTCGCGTGCCTGACGAAGACGGCGGGGAACGGCGTGCTGGGCCTCGTCGTGGCCTCCGTGGGCGTCGTACACGCCCTCTACGGGCGTTTCGTCGTTCGCGCGCTCGCCGCGCCCTTGCTTCTCCTGCTCGCGATGGTCCCCTGGCCGGACAGCCTGGTCGCCAGTCTCACGTTCACCCTCCAGATCGCCAGCACGAACATGGCGGGGAACGTCCTCGACCTTGTGGGCGTGCCCAACGACATCCTCGGGACCACCCTGGACATCGGGGGGCACCGCCTGGAGGTGTCCACGGCGTGCAGCGGCATGAGCATCGTCTTCCCCACGCTGACGATGACCCTCTGGTACCTGCTCCTGACGCGCGCCCGGGCGGGAGTCGGGAGCATCCTGCTGCTGGCCGCGCTCGCCGCCAGCGCGCTGATGAACGTCCTGCGCATCGTGGCGATGGGCCTGCTCGGAGAGCAGGACCCGGCGCTGGCGCAGCGGCTGCACGACCTCAACTCCTGGCTCTTCACGCTCGGCGCGCTCGGCGCGGCCTACGGCATCGCTCGCTACCTCGGCCTGCGCCACGGCCCGCCGCGCGTCCCGGTGGGCCTGGACTCGGCGGAGCCGCTGCCGGGGCACGTTACCCGCGGCGTCCCCGTCCCCTACCGACTCGCGGCGCTGCTGGCCGCGACCGGCGTCCTGGGAATCGTCATCACCCTCCGGTTCGCGCGCGCGGGCGACTGGCTGCCGCCCCTGCCGGGGCGACTGGCGGCCTGGCAGAGCCGCGAGTCGCACCTCTCGCCGCAGTCGCTGGCGATCCTCGGAAACCCGAAGTGGGACGCGCGGCTCTACCGCAACGCACTGGGCGAGGAGGTGGCGGTCTGCTTCGTCGCCGCGGGTTCGTTCGACGCCTACCACGACCCGACGGTCTGCCTGACGGGGTACGGCTTCAACCTGAGCGCCGAAAGGCACCTGCCGATGGACGCGGCGCGCCCGGAGGACGGGCGGCGGCGCGTGCGGGCGATGGTCTTCCGACAGGCGCGCGAGCCGCGGACGGCCATCGTGATGTACTACTGGCTCCAGAACCGCGACGGCACGACGGACACGGCGAACCGGATGGGCACCTACCGCGACCTCTGGGCGCGCATGCGGACGGGCTGGGGTGCCGTCGCGCGCGGCCAGCAGACCGTCATCGTCCGCGTCCTCGCCGTCGTCCCTTCCGGTGATCCGACCGGCGCGCAGTCCCGCCGCAACGTCCGCCGCATCGCCGACGCCGTTGCCGCGTCCATGAACGCCCCGCGACGTCCCTGATGCCCCCGCGGCGGTGACGGGTCAGGTGCGGGCGTTCGCCTCGCCGTGGGCCCGCTTCAGGTGCGCCAGCGCGGGGCCGATCTCGGCGGCGAAGTCCCGGAAGCTGCACTCGATGGAGAGGCGGTCGTCGTATCTGGCGGCGCGCAGTTCGCGGAACAGCGCGATGTGGTCGTACGTTCCCGTGCCCGGGGCGAACCGCCCGGTGTCCGCGGTGTGGACGTGCGCGAGAACTTCCGCGAATTCGGTAATGGCGAGGAGGGGTTCGCCGTCGTATTCCATGTGGTACGTGTCGGCGAGGTTCCGGATGCCGGCGCGGGCGACCCGCTCGACGTACTCCGCACCCTCCGCGACGGAATTGATGATGTTCGACTCGTCGGAGTTCAGCGGCTCGACGACGACGACAACCCCGTGACGGTCGCAGGCGTCGGCGCAGAGGTCGAGGAAGGAGACGATCTGCTCCGCGGCCTGCTCGCGCGGGAACCCCGCGGGGACGTTGCGCGCGCCGCCGCTGCCGAAGACGATGATCTTGCCGCCGACCTGCGCCGCGCGCTCGACGGCCGTGTCGGCGTAGCGCTTCAGCCGTTCGAAATCCGCCTCCGGACCGGTGATCTTTCCCGTGCGCACGAAAGAGTTGAACGCTTCGACGGGAAGCGGCATCGCCTCGATCGCCGCGCGCTTCTCGGCCCACGTCGCCTCGTCCGCCTCCGGGACGAGGTCGCCCGCGACCGAAAGCTCGATGTAGTCGTAGCCCGCGTCCGCGAGCAGTGCGGCCTGATCGATTCCTGCGCACACGCCGAATTTCATGTTCGGGTACCTCTCCGGACTCGGGCCGCTCGGGCCCGCGGGATGATATCGTTAGATTCGCGCACCGCCCGCGTCGCCCCTCCCGGTCCGGCGGGCAAAATCCCGGCACGAAACGGGCGGGTGGACGTCATACGTAGGGGAAAGCATGGAGTTTCGTTCGGCTGCCATTTTAGCTTCGGCGACACTGCTGTTCGTCTTCGCGGCGGGATGTGCGCCGAAGGGCAGCGATCCGCCGGCGGCGGCTTCGCCTTCTCCGCCCGCGCCGGTCGCCAGCCCGTCCCCGGCGGAGCCCTTCGGCTTCGAGGCGACGGTGCGGGGGTTGAACCTGACGCTTACCGACCCGCGGGGCGTACCCATGGCACGCCTACAGGCGAAGGCGGGCACGGTGGGCCCGAAGAAGTCGGGAGGGGACGCGCCCGCGGGGGATGCCGTCGGGACACTGCGCGACGGCACGGCGACCCTGTACCAGGCGGGCAAGCCGGTGGCGACCCTGACCGCGGAGACGATCACCGCCGACCGCGCGAAGCGGACCGTGACCGGCAGGGGGAACGTGGTTGTACGCTCGCTGACGCAGAAAGAGGCGACGTCGGTCCGGGCCGACACGATGGTGTGGGAGCACGACACCGACCGCATCACCGGTCGCGGTCACGTACTTTTGACGCGCGCGCCGGACGCGCGCCTGCCCGGCGAACGTTTCGAGGCGGACACGCGGATACGCCGGTTCACTCTCTTCGGCAGTGGCGAACCGGCGACCGGTACATTCTGACACTATGACCTACCACCGAAAAGCAGCGGCAGCGACGACCGGCGCACTCCTGAGCGCTCTCACCCTGATCACCCTCTCCGGCGCGTTCGGCGCGCCCGCCTCGCGGGCGCAGCAGACCGTCACGCCCGCGCGGCGCATCGGCAACGTTACGATCGGCGCGTACGGGCAGATCGTCTCCCAGGAATCGCGCAGCGAGGGCGTCTGGAAGTTCTCCATCGTCGGGCGCAACAACGGCGCGACCCCCGTCCCCATCACGACCGAATCCTACGAAATGTCTGCGAAGCGGATCGAACTTCAGTTGAAGCGGATCGCGGTGAGCGGCAGGTCAACGTACAAGGCGACGAGCGCCACGGCGAGCGGCGGCGTCCGGATCTTCGTCCGCGAGCCGATCCTGGAGGACGGCAAGCCCGTGGTCGAGAACGGCAAGGCGCAGATCCGCACCACGACGGTCACCTGCGACCGGGCGGTCTACAAGGCGACCACCGACCCGAAGGACCGGGGCCGCATCGACATGACGGGCGGCGTCCGCACGGTCGTCACCGGCGACCCCGCCTTCGACGGTCCGCTCGTGAGCGAGAACCAGACCGGCGTCATCGAGTTCCTCGACAAGGGCGACATGCGGCTCACCCTCAACCAGGGCGTCATCAAGGGCACGCCCATAGAGCCGAAGCCCGCGCCGAAGAAGGGGACTCCGTAACGTGTCGGCTACGCTCGGGCCCGCCGCTCAGGAGGAGACGCCGCCGCCGCGCGAGGGCGTGCGCCGCGTCGAGGTGCGCGACCTCGTCAAGGCGTACCGGGGCCGCAAGGTCGTCAACGGCGTCAACCTGCACATCGACCAGGGGGAGATCGTCGGCCTGCTCGGCCCGAACGGCGCGGGCAAGACCACCACGTTCTACATGATCGTCGGACTCGTCCGGCCGGACGCGGGCGGCATCCACCTCGACGGGAAGGCCATCACCCGCCTGCCCATGTACCAGCGGGCGCGCCGCGGCATCGGCTACCTGGCGCAGGAGGCGAGCGTCTTCCGCAAGCTCACCGCCCTGGAGAACGTCCTGCTCGTCCTGGAGGTCACCGGTCACCCGGCGGCGACGCGCCGCAAGCGCGCCCTGGAACTCCTGGAGGAGCTGCACATCAGCCACATCGCGGACAACACGGGGTACTCCCTCTCGGGCGGCGAGCGGCGGCGCGTCGAGATCGCGCGGGCGCTGGCGACGAACCCGTCGTTCCTGCTGCTCGACGAGCCGTTCACGGGGATCGACCCGATCGCGCGCGAGGACATCGGCCACATCATCCGCGCCCTGCGAGACCGGGGCATCGGCGTCCTGATCACGGACCACGACGAGCGCTCGACCCTGCGCCTGACGGACCGCGCCTACATCCTGTACGACGCGAAGGTGGTCACCAGCGGCTCCGCGCGCGCCATCGCGACCGACCCGGTGGCGCGCAAGTACTACCTCGGCGAGAACTTCGAGCTGTGAGGGGGGACGTCCTCTGATGCGCCTCCTCGACCGCCTGGTCCTCTCCGAGGTCATCGGCCCGTTCTTCGGCAGCGCGATGCTCTTCACGGGCCTGTTCCTGGCCGGGGGGGAGTTCATGCGCCTGGCGGAGTACGCGCAGAAGGGCGTACCGCCCTGGCTGATCGTCCAGTTGGTGCTGCTCTCGCTGCCCCCCATCATCGCGCTGACGTTCCCGATGGCGATGCTGCTGGCGTCCCTGCTCGGTACCGGGCGCATGTCCGGCGACTCGGAAATCGTGGCGATGACGGCGGCGGGGATCAGTTTCCCCCGCATCATCGTCCCGGTGGCGGCGTTCGCGTTCCTGGTCTCGCTCGCGGGCGTCTACATCAACGACACCATCGTCCCCATCTCGGCGCGGGGCCGCCAGGCGATCATCGACGACCAGAAGAGGAAGGCGGGCCAGTCCGTAGGCACGGGAGCGATCGCCTACCAGTTCCGCAGCGAGCACGAGATGATCGACGTCCGCGCGGAGGGGGGCCTGCGCCCGAGCGCCGCCGGGCCGCCTTCGCTGGGCCGCGTCTCGATCACCATGTGGAAGGACGGGCGCGTGGACAGGTTCTTCTACGCCTCGGAAGCGGTCTGGGTACCGGGCACGCGCGACTGGACCCTCTCCGACGACTTCTACGGCACCGACTACAGCAGTAAGGAGGGCTACGTCGTCGTAAGCGGGCTTTCCGGAAAGACCGAGGCGGTGGCGATCGCGACGCCCGCGGACCTGGAGGCGCTCCAGCGCCCGGTCATCGAGATTACGACGCGCGGGCTGCGCGACCGGGCGCGCGTGCTGCGGGGCGGCGGCAACGAGGAGGGCGCACGCGAGGCGGAGGTGGAGATGGCCCGCCGGCTGGCGGTCCCGTTCGCCACGCTCGTCTTCGCCCTGGTCGGCGCGCCGCTCGGGGTGCGCCCGCAGCGCGGCGGGAAGGGGGTCGGGTTCGGACTCTCGGTCCTGATCACCTTCCTCTACTGGATCGCGCTCCAGTTCATGTCCGTGATCGGGCGGGGGGGGACGATCCCGCCGGGCGTTGCGGTGATGATACCGAACCTGATCGGGCTGGCGGTCGGAATCTTCCTCATCCGGCGGGTACTGCGCTGACGCAAACCTGAGATACAATAGGTATCCCGAAAGACCAGCGCGCACACGGGGCGTCCGTGCGTGCGCCCATTCGGGTCGCCTACGGTTCTTCTGACGCTCACGAGTTACGTCACGCGCGCACGGAAGGCTTTTGCGGAAAGATGTCGGACCTGCCGCTCTACATCCTGGTCCTGCTGGTGCTGGTCCCGCTCTCGGGCTTCATCGCCTGGGCGGGCGACCGCATCGGGCATCGCATCGGGAAGCGCCGCCAGTCGTTCCTCGGGATGCGGCCCCGCCACACCGCCACCGTCTTCACCATCGGCGCGGGCGTCGGCATCGCCATCGTCTCCTTCGGCGTGCTCCTGCTCTCCGACGCGCGCCTGCGCCTCGTGCTCTCCGAGGGCACCCGCCTCCTCACCCAGAACAAGGACCTCCGCGCGCAGAACGCCCGCCTGACCACCGAGCGGAGGTCGCTCGACAGCGAGATGGCGGAGGCGCAGGCGGCGACGCGCGCGGCGGACGCCGCCCGTTCCCGCGCCGAGAAGGCGCGCGCCGACGCCGAAAAGGACCGCCGCCAGGCCGAAACCCGGCTCCGCGCCGCGTCCGACGCCGAGAAGCTGGCGCAGAAGGACCTCGCCGAAGCGCGGGGCGCGCTCGCCGGGGCGCGCACCGACCTGAAGGGGGCGCGTCAGCGGGTGGCGCAGGCGCAGGCCCGCGTCGCGGACGCCCGCCGACAGGTTCTCGCGGCGCGGAAAGACCTTTCCACGGCCCGGAAGCTGGCGCAGGTGGCGCGCGAGCGGTTTGACGGCGCACAGCGCAGCTTCAACGCCCTCGCCGACTACCAGCACGAGTTGAAGGGCACCCTGGCCGAGCAGGAGGTCGCGCTGGAGAAGCAGAAGGCGCAGTACGCCGCTCAGGCCGCGCAGATGCAGAAGGCGCTCGCGGACCAGCGGCTCGCCTACGAGAACGAGACGCGTCAGCAGAAGGCCGACCTCGAAAACCTCAAGACCGAGATCGCGCGCCTGGAAGTACGGCGCAGCGACATGGACCGCCTGCTCGGCCTGAGCCTGAACAGCACCACCAACCTGCGCCGCAGCCCGATCACGTACCAGATCGGCGAGGAGGTGGACCGCCTCGCGATCCCCGCGGGCACCAACATCTGGCGGGTACAGACCGCCCTGGAGAACCTCCTCGCCAGCGGGGGACGGA